>JBAZHC010000006.1 GCA_041652575.1 Phycisphaerae bacterium
GATGTCTGTTGGTGTATGCGGCTGTACATTCATGGCAAATTTCCTTTTTAGGACAACTATGCCATAAGTTATACGATAGCGCAAGTCTTATTTTCTGGCGCGCGAAAATTTATTGGAATGCGTATAATACATATTTCCCTCATATAAGCGTCGTTTTTTTATATATAAATTAAATCTTCGTGGCCTTCGTGTACTTCGTGGTGAGACGTGAGCGCAAAAAAAAGGGCTGGTTTTAGACCAGCCCTTTAACATTTAAGCCTTCAAAAGACTTATTTCTTCCTGAGCAGCAATCCGCCGAGGCAAAGCAGGGCAATTGTCGCCGGCTCTGGAATCTGGTGAATAACCAGAGAATCAACCGGCTCGAGGTTTTCATCTGTTAGAACGATGAGTACATCACCAGGTCCTTCGCAATGGAACTGAACAGCGCCGAATACACCCGGTCCACCCTGTGCAGTGCCTGGCAGTCCGAAATCACCATTCCAAGCATCTCCAATGCCCTCAATTAAACCGTAGGGCGTCCAGCCTGGTACTCCGGCTAAGGCCGGAGGAATATAGACTTCACTCAGACCTGTCCAAGAACCAGGGCCTTCCACTAGAATAACCATAGTGTTAGCATTCATTTGGATGTCCTGATAGACACCGATCCAAGCAAAATCGCTTGGCGCCATTGTAATCTCAGCACCAGCTTCTAAGCCGTTGACCACCAACGACAGTTGTGCGCCTGCCAACGGGGCAAGACACAGAACCAATAAAACAACTAACAACTTCTTCATCTTAATACCTCCTTAAAAAATTAACATTCGAACGTTAAACATTTAATTTCCTATAATTAACATTCATTTTACATTTAACAATTAGGGAACCATGTTTCCCGGTACACAATTAGCTGGCGTGCCCGTACCTTTTGGCGACTCTTTAACCTGCCAATAACTAATCAGGATATTGAGGTCTGTCTGAGACACCCTGTAATAACCCGTAATCGTATTTCCAGCCTTGACATGGTCAAAGTCAGCGCAGCCCTGAACTCCGGTGAGACCCGGACCCTTTGGAGAATTCTTAACCTGCCATGCAGAAATAAGAACATTCAAGTCCGTCTGAGATACATAATAATACCCAGTAATCGTGTTACCAGCTTTCAAGCCATCGGCGTCGCCGTGGCACTGTCTTGGATAGCACCAGCAATTTGGTTTGCCTGCGTCAACCCATTCGGCATAATTAGCCTGGTTGCCGTAGCACTCGGTCTTAAAGCTCCAGGTTGCACTTGCAGCACTGTCGCCTGCGCCATTAGTTGCCACTACATTCCAATAATAGGTTGTATTCGCTACCATCGTGCCGGTATCAAAGGTTACTGTCGGCATAGCAACTGTACCCGCATAAGCCGGCGGGTTAGTGGTACCGAAATAAACTTTGTGCGACTCAGCACCACTGCCAGCCGTCCAAACCAGGTCGGTTGTAGTGGTAACTTTTGGATTAGCATTAGTCGGGCTTACATTCGTCGGTGCGCCTGGCGGGGTTTGTAACACCAGTATGTCGTTAACTTCGCCCTGTGAACCGTCTTCAAAAACGAGTCCGCCACGATAAGTATCTTCATCAGCCATTGCGATCTCTGTGGCAGTGCCCGGAGTAAAATTCAGGCTGCACAGTGTGTCGCCTTCCGCCGGAGCATTTACCTCGCCGACGTACAGCGAACCGAACTCAAGCACGATAGTGTCTGTTGTAAAGCCAACACCTGCACCTGGATCGCCGTTAACTGCCTGCGGCGTACCATAACCGTCTACTAAGCCGGTAGTGGTGTTGATGTCTATTGTTGCCGGATAGATACCATAGCCCTTATGATTTGGCTGGTTACTTTCGCCAACCAAATAACTGCCGCTTACAAAACTGTCGAATGTACCGCCAGTAATTGTAAGTTCGAGAGCAAACGCTCTTGGACGTGTAGCTGTTGTCGTACCCGCGCCGCTGTATTTGACATCGACAACATTTGAAGTGCCTTGTCTTTCGAGATAGACATCCAAAACACCAAATGCCTGCGAAGCACATAAAGCAATCGCTAAAACTAAAATCAGCTTCTTCATTTCACTTACCTCTCAAAAAATTATTCTCTTTTTTTCTTACGTCCCGCTGAACCCCTCGTCCAGCGCGGTTTTGATTTCTTTATTCCTTCCGTTCACCACCCTTTTGCCTGAAAGAAACCGAACAAGCAAAAAAACTCAATCAACAAATCAGACATGGAAGGCACGTCTGATCCTGAGCTCTCTCCTTTTCCAACACCTCCTTTCAGCCCGAAGGCAAAAAGCAAATATAAAATTTCTTTGGTGCTACACCGTTCGGCACTGGTAATAGCACATCGTTATACTAACACCGGGCAAGTCAAAAATCAAGGAAAAAATGAAAAAAATCCACATTTTCAGTATTGAAAACGCTATTAAAGAGCTTAAAGGACCACATATTTTCGGCATATTTCTCCCTCAAATATGTCCTATAAAATAATTTTTGGGGGAAATTTTTTATTTTAAAAAATAATCTTCATTTTTAATCTTAAAAACCGATATCCTCTTAAAAATAAGCTGAAAAATGTATTTTTATAGGAAGTTGCGATAAAAAGATAATGGAAATTGACAATATCTTGTTTTTGTTAATTTTAGTCGCCCTGACAGCCGTAAACAGGACATGACAGGTTGGCAATGTGCGATAAAATGAAAAATTTGGAAAATTATAATAAAAGGTTTGACTTCTTTGTCTAAAATTTTTAGTATTCGGCGGTTTTTGCGCATATTCAGACAAAAACATTCTAAGGCAAAACTCAAAATAATTTTTTTTTGAAAGGAGCGGACGAACTATGGCTGTAAAAAACGCCAAACAGTTCCTGCAGGAAAAACTGGACAAAGAAAATTTTTCGAAATTATCAGCTATCGGAAACGATAAGCTTTATCAGTTTATCGCTGATTCTATAGAATTGACAAAGCCGGCAAAGGTTTTCGTTTCTGCCGATACGCCGGAAGATGTTGAATATACACGTACCCAGGCCGTAGAGACCGGCGAAGAAAAGCCGCTTAATATAAAGGGACATACTATCCACTTTGATGGAATGGAAGACCAGGGCCGGGACAGAGAAGTTACAAAATATCTGGTTCCAAAGGGCCAAACCCTCAGCAAGGCGCTTAACCAAATCGGAAGAGAAGAAGGTCTGACTGAAGTCAGCGGTTTACTGGCCGGTTCGATGCAGGGCAGAACAATGGCTGTCCGCTTTATGACGCTGGGACCAAATAACTCGGCATTCAGCATTCCCTGCGTCGAATGCACCGATTCGTTTTACGTTTCTCATAGTATGAATCTGCTGTATCGGCTTGGCTACGAAGAGTTTAAACGGCTTGGAGCAAAGGCAGAATTTTTCGCTACGCTGCATTCCTGCGGTAAAATGGATGAGCGTATGGTCAGCAGCGAAGGCGACAAGAAACGAATCTATATCGACTACACAACAGATACCGTTTATGCAGTCAATACCCAATATGGCGGCAACACAATAGGACTCAAGAAACTTGCGCTGCGATTGACTATCCGCAAAGCCGACCGCGAAGGCTGGCTGGCTGAACATATGTTCCTTTCCGGGGTTTACGGCAAAGGCGGCAGGAAAACTTATCTGGCCGGTGCGTTCCCGAGCGCCTGCGGCAAAACCTCCACGGCAATGCTGCCGGGCGAGACTATTCTCGGCGACGATATCGCATACTTCCGCGCAATCGACGGCAAGTGCAAGGCTGTCAACGCTGAGTTCGGCATCTTCGGGATTATTCAGAATGTTACCGAAAAAGACGACCCTGCGATTTGGGATATACTGACAAAGCCGGGCGAAGTAATTTTCTCCAATGTTCTCGTAAAAGACGGAAAACCTTACTGGCTCGGTATGGGAACGAACATACCGGCTGACGGCGAAAACTATTCAGGCCAATGGCACAAAGGCAAAAAAGACGCAAAAGGGGCCGAAATCGGCTGTGCACACAAAAACGCACGATACGCGGTAAATCTCAGCGCACTGAAAAATTGCGACCCGGAACTGGACAATCCGAAAGGCGTGGATTTGGCCGGTGTTATGTACGGCGGACGTGACCCGAAATCATACGTTCCCTGCCAGCAGGGATTCGACTGGGAACACGGCATTGTCGCTTACGGCGCATCACTGGAAACCGAAACAACTTTCGCAACCGTCGGCAAGGAAGGCGTGCCGGAGATTAACCTGATGAGTATTCAGGACTTTGTGGCAATTTCGCTGGGCAAATATGTAAAGAACAATCTCGATTTCGGCAAAAAGCTCAAAAATCCGCCGCTGGTGTTCGGCGTAAATTATTTCCTCCGTGACAAAGACGGCAAATTCACCAATGGCGTCCGCGATAAACACGTCTGGGTAAAATGGATGGAACTGCGAGTCCATGGCGAAGCAGGCTGCAGAGTCGCACCAACTGGTTTAATACCCTGCTATGAGGATTTGAAAAAGCTGTTCAAAGAGGTTCTCAATAAAGACTATACTCAACAGGATTATATAAATCAGTTTACAATCCGCATAAAGGAAAACCTTGCCAAGATAAACAGGGTTGAGAAATACCATCGTGAAAACGTGGCCCAGTCGCCTGCCGAGGTGTTTAAGGTTTTGGCAGAGCAGAAAAAACGGCTCGAAGAAGCAGGCAAAAAGTTCGGCGATTTTGTTTCGCCGTTTGACCTGCCGGAACAGAAATAGACACAGATTAACACAGTGTTTTAGACACGGATTTACACAGATTAACACTGTATAAAATCTTAAAACCCCGGTTAGTATCGCCGGGGTTTTTTATTTTATGGCTTGTTGACTTAATAATTAAAAAGTATTAATTATGGTTATGCAGAAGGCTGTGCAAATAAACAAATTGACCGCAGTAAGGTCGTTTTATCGAAAAATCATATTGAGGATGATTTTGTTGATGCTCCGCCTGAAGTTTGCGTTGACTTTATTTGGGAGCTTACAAGGGAGATTTGGTCGCTTACCGGAAGTAAAGATGCTGAACGAAGATTACAAAGACATATTACAACTCTTCACAGACAACAACGTTAAATATCTTGTTGTCGGAGCGTATGCGCTTGGCGCTTATGGTTTTCCGCGGGCAACAGGCAGAGAAAAAGATAGTATTGATATTAAAAATCTGCTCGCGTCAAAGAAGAAAATAAGAGATTACTCAAGTATACTTTTAAAACATCGGAAAAAAGCCGGGCAAGAAACCCGGCTTTTTCTGATGTGTGCTGATTTATAGGCAGCTTTACGGGTTCTGATATAAACTAAGTACACCCGCATCCGTCATCGGATAATTGTGCATAGTAACTTCATCAATATATCCCTTGAAATATCTGCTGCTGTATCTGCCTACATAGAGGTAGCTGTCGCCCCGTTTGAGAGGTTTGGAATATCCGGCGTTGTAAGCTCTCTTTGTGCCGTCTACGTACAGCTTGATTCTCTGGTTGCCGCTGTCAAATCTGTTGTATACACCGATGATGTGATGCCACTGTCCGTCGAGTACATTAGCAACGTCCGCAGTTACAGAGTCATGGCCGCCGTCAGGATAGTAAATAAAGAAAGACAACTGTGTAGAGCTGCCTAAATACAGACGGAAATTGGTTGTGCCGTCCATATTTACAATGGCCTTGCTTGTCTGGGAATCTGTACTCTTGAACCAGGCGCCAACTGTCAGGTAGTTACCTGTATCGAAATCTGTCGTATCAACAGGAACTCGTACATGATCATTGGTTCCATCAAAGTACAGACAATTGCTGACTACACCGCTGCCGCTCCATGTCGGACTGTTTATCAACGAGCCCGGATTGGCATAGCCGGAAACATCGCCTGCGGTCGAACCGGAACCCTCGTCAAACTGCAAATTCATTACACATTTAGAATAACCGGTAAGGTATCCTTTGGTGGCATAAGACCAGGTGCGTGCATAACGGCAG
This sequence comes from Phycisphaerae bacterium, assembly GCA_041652575.1. Taxonomy (NCBI): domain Bacteria; kingdom Pseudomonadati; phylum Planctomycetota; class Phycisphaerae; species Phycisphaerae bacterium. The sequence continues at coordinate 5,971 of JBAZHC010000006.1, forward strand.
TTATCATAATAAACAATAGTATCAAGGTCTGAATAGCCGCGGTAGGTACCTATTTTCCAGACAAAGTTATCGGTTTGGGCCAGTGTTTGGCCGTCCGGCAAATATTGCCAGCCCAGACGCATATTGGTGCCATTATACTTCTGTTCGAATCCTCCAGTTGCCGGGTTCATCAGGTAGGCCGTAACCTGTCCGTTAAGACCATTTGAAGAATCATTATCAAATGCGACGGCAAACAGGAAATGATACCATCTGTTTTTTTCCAGCTGGCCGAAATCATAGAGGGTGTTGGTGACCTGCTGGCCCGGCGGACTGTCATATTTACGAATAAGGAATATATGGTCAGAACCATCAAGACTTAACTGCAGAGCAGGTCCCCATGAATCGCACTGCCACCACTGTGAAAATATCATCCAGTTATCCGGTTCGGTTTCGGTCGGTACATAAAAGGCTAACGAATAATACCGTATGCCATCATCGATATCCATTCCTGTCAGCATCTTATGTTCGGTACGGTCATTATCCTGACTTGGAGATTCGGTACACAAAGATTCATAACCGTTAACCCCCATATAAGGAACAGGATTGGTAACATGCACCCAGTCCTGACCGGAGCCCTGCTGTGAATAATATGTTGTTAATCCGTCATCGGTGATTTTTCCGTCACCGCCGATACTTGCGCCATAATCGCCATCGATTTCAAACGAATTAGTCCCCGGACCAGCTTCGGCCATTACATAACTTGCAGGGCAGATTATCAGGGTTATCATCAGATACCAAATCATACAGTTTTTTTTCATACAGACCTTCCTTTCTGTGGATAGAGTTGCAAACTTGCTGTCATCCGGGCAGCATCATTTTAAATGATTTTTGTAACAACTTAACAATATGATCAAAACGGGGTGCCGGCTTTTGCCCGTTTCGACGCAGACATTCAATTAAAATAGTTGGTAACAGGAAGGCATGTAAAAGATTTTCTTCTGTTGCAGCTCTGGCCTCAAAACCCTGTTGAATCGTTTCAATATTACCCCACGGATTAATCATGTCAACATAATTTTAGATTTTTATAATGCAAAAATCCGGAATTTTTTTTAAGAGTTTAAGCCCTTTGTCAGCAAAATATTAGATTTGAATTAATTATGAATGGATATATTTTGTCTGACAGGAGCAAATAAATCCTGTGGTAAAACAGACAGATTCATTTTTGTATTATTTTATCGTCGGGGTTTTTTATTGCTCCAGATAATCCTTTATTTGTGAAAAAACCATCGCCCGCACTTCTTGGGATTCATTAAACAATTCATGTCCGCAGTTTTCAACTAATTTTATTTGGGTATTACCGAATTTGGATTGAATAAATTTCAGATTATACTTCCACGCTACGATATTGTCTTTTGTGCCCTGGATAGTCAGAGTCGGACGCGGTGAAGTTTTTGCATCTGTAATTTTCTCGTCCCATCTAAACACAGCCCCGACCCATTTCAGGGAAATCTTTTTGGCCTGCAGCGGGTCTTCGTATTTTACGAATCTCAAAAAATCCTTATCGGAAGAAACCCTGCGAAAAACTCTCGGCAAAAAGTCGCAGAAATGCCGGCTTATCGAAAATCCTATTTTCGATAATAACCACCAATCGCTTCGCTCCAATGGTGCAGCTAAAATTACTTTATCGAAACTATCGTCGCAACCTGCAAGCAAATAATCCACTATTATTGCGGCGCCGGTGCTATGGCCGATTATATGGTACGGTCCGTGGAGTTTCGTTTTGATTATCTTTAAGAAATCGTCGAGCGATTCGCTGTATTGTGTGAAATCGTCAATCGCAGTCCGCTCGCCGCCGGACAGGCCGTGGCCGGGCAAATCGAAAACCGCAACAGCAAAACCCAATTCAACAAGATATTTGATAAGTTTGCTTAACAAGCCGCAATGGCCCAGATAGCCATGAAGGATAATCACGGTCGCTTTGTAATCGGCAGGCTGGAAAATGTGGCCACAGAGCATAAACTCACCGCTTTTAAATGTGCCGAGTTGATGTTTGATTGTTTCATTTGCCAAATCCAAACCATAAAAGCGAAGATATGAATTAACCGCCGGACAATCAGCGGTTTTTTCATTTAATGGTCGTAATTGTTTTTTAAGTTCGTCAATATTCATTGTGAGAAGGAATACTCTAATATAACCGCCTTATTGTTACGTTCAGATGCCAATAATAATTTTTCGCCTTCAGTTTCACTTTCTGGTACAATAGCAACAGCTGCATTAGACACTCCATATTTATACACATCGGTTCTTTGGTATACCAATTTTCCATTATGGTCATAGACATACATAACTAAAAGGTCAGGATGCAGCCCTTTTCTAACTATAAGGTATGGCGGCTGTTGTTTTTTTAATTTAACCGCTACTGCCTTTACATTTCCGAATTCTCTGCAGCCCGGCGCATCGAGCGAAATAACTGTATCCCCTTTAAAATCAACAAGCCTGATTTTATTGTTTTCAGTCAGGAGTATATTCATTTCAGATTTGTCATTGGGCCATTTAATCAATGCAAATTCGTATGATTTTGTCGCAATTTCGAGTGTTTTTATCACCGTACCGGCCGCATTAAGAATCTCAAATTTAGTTTTCCCGCCCGCATTATTTGAATTGTCATAAATGATTTCCGCTTTGCCGTCGCCATCGATATCTGTCATTTCCAAATGTCCCATCGCATTTACAGGATGTGTCCATTTAGTATTGCCATTGCTGTCTATAAGTTGTATCCCCTGTTTGTATGGATAAAAAACTGCAATTTCCGACCTGCCGTCGCCGTCCATATCTCCAAAAACTGCTCCACCCATGCCACCGGTTTTATTATCCGATGGAGTAAACTTCCAGACTTCTTTCCCCTGATGGTCAAAAACATATACGCCTTTCCCATATCTATATCCAAGAAATCTGCGGGAATCGGCGATATCAGAGCTCAACGGCTTTATAAAATTGAATCCCAAACCGCCAAACCCCAGCCGGCTCTGTTCCTGGTATTTGTCGTTGAGAAACACAACCTCGGTTCGCAGGGCTGCCATAATCTGTTTATCATCGCCATCGTTACAGCTCATCCGGTATATGCCGTTTATCATTGGAATATCTGTACTGTTACTGAAAACAATTTTTTCTGCAAAAAAATTTGATGAGGCTTTATTCAGTGATTTTTTTAGCTCAACAGGTCTTCCCTGTTTAATTAAATGCCTTACGGCAAAATAACTCAATTGTTTAAAGCCAAAGAATATCGCTGGAATAGCCGCAACTATTATTATTACCCTTACTAATTTTATTGCCTTGGGAAAAGTAAATGTAACCATCCTGTCTATCAGGTATGGAATAACAAACCAAAGCGCAGACCCAATAACGCCGTATTCAATTAATGGCCTAACTCCGCCGAATATGCTGAATATAGACCGTGGTATTAATAAAAGCGGAGCATCCAAGTAAAAGAAAATGATAAAGACAAGGCCCGCAGTACTTGATTTGCAATTAATATATACAGAAAAAGCATATATTGCCAAACCAAGATGCAATGCCGCCAATACGATACCAATCTTAAATCCTATTGACGTCCGCCTCATAATCTGTCTCCCGTATTCGGTTGTTTTTGAGTTAATTCGCGGCAAAAATAATTACCAAATAGCTTTCTATTGAATCAAAGCAGTTAAGCATTTTAGACCTTATTTTTCAGCGGCTGCATTATCATTAGCATCTTCTGCGAGCCAGATAAATTCCTTCGGCTCGGCGAAAATCGAGTTCGCATCATCCGTTGCGTTTATGCCGCAATCGATAATAAATTTCTGAAGCTCTTCGGTTTCGGCCGTCAGAATAATTTTGTCATCCACTTTTTCATGTCTGACGACATTAGGGTCGGCCTTGATGATTTTATCAACTTTTTCGGCATCTACCATTGCAATTTTCAGCGTCGGGTCCATCTGCACAATTCTCATAAACGAATGCGTACCGATAAGATGCTCCTGATACAAATCGATTCCCTTCTCTCCGGATTCTATCGGATAGACATCGAGAAAAAGCGTATCCTGAAGTTTTCCGAGTCCCGCCGCGAAGGTCCCCTTCTTGCCGTCCTTTTGTGTTATGACAAGTTTGTAGGCGTCTGCGTCTTCAAACCGGCTGAAATGCCAGGTCTCATTTGAATCTGCCGCTTTCCATACTCCAGAAAGATTCGGGTCGAAAAATACCTGGTCTTTCGTAAAAAGCGGATGCAGAGACGATTGTACGCAGCCGCCTAAAACAACAGCCAGCAGATAAAACGCGATGATTTTTATTTTTGTTTTCATAACATATCCTTTCATAATTTATGGCGCTATAAATAAATCTTCATTCGGCAGACGACTGGTCGGCCATTCCATAGGTTCAAGTTTATTTGCCTTTTCCAACGAAATTTCAGCTTCCTGCTTTTTGCCTTGTTTTCGCTGAACATCAGCAATTTGCCGGTATGCGATTGCCAGCAAAGGATTACACGGCTGGGGTTTTATGTTAATAAACTGAGAAATGGCTTCCTCGGCTTTATCATACTTTTTAGCTCTTTTGTAATGATGTGCCAAATTCAAAAGAATATTACAGGTCGAACTGTCAAGTTTCAATGCCTTGTTGATATGCTCAACTGATTTTTGCATATCTTCCTGAGGCAAATCGCCATTATGCATATATTCACGAGCGAGACCAATATGTGCCCGGGCATTGTCGGGATACTGTTCAACGATTTTTTGCCATATAGCGATTTTCTCCTGACGATTTTTTCTCGGCTGTATTTCGCAGCGAGCCTTTGCGCCACAGACTGCATCAAGCAGCTCTAATTCCCGAGCGTGGTGTTCAGCTTTTTTCTTATCGCCGCCGCAGATTGGGGGCAAACGGTCATAACAGCCCATCAGCGCGAGCCGTGCCTGATGGAAATTGGGGTCTATCTCCAGAGCTTTTTGATAATTTTTTATGGCGTTTCTGGTTTCAAAAGGCATAGCGGGCATTGTCCAGACAAAATGCGCATCGTATATGGCGTTATATGTTTCAACTTCACCTGCCCAGTAGTGATAACGGGCATTTTTGCCATCCAGTTTAATTGCCTTATCGATAGCCTTTTGAGCTTTTTTGAGTTTGACTTTCATTGTTTTTTGTCTCTGCTTTACATCGTCCGGCTTGTAATCGGGGCAATCTATAAGCGTATAAAAATAGTCTCTTGCCAGCTCAAAATAAACCGCAGTGTCGTTTGAATCTGCTGCTGCGGCATTTTCGAGCAGTTTGATTGCTTCGATAGTTTTGCCGGCCAATCTCAAATCAAATGCCTCCTGTGCCGGCGATTGCGCCTTTACACAATTGTTCAGTAAAAAACATACGACTAACATACATACAATTCTTCGAGTAAACATTTTTAAACCCTTTTTATATATATTGTTAATATATTAACTATTCTGTCAAAAAAAATATAAGTTAGGTTTTACGCCAATTTACTAATGTCGGCTCTTACCTTTTCGAGAGTCTCTATAAGTTTTTTAAGCTCGGCCCGATTAAAGCCTGCCATTGCCTGCTTTACCAGTTCCGCATAAAGCGGTTCGGTTTTTTCGAACATCTTTTTCCCCTTTGCGGTTAGTTTGATTATATTTGTCCGCCTGTCGGCCGAATCGCTCGTTCGCACAACAAGAGAGGCCTTTTCCATTCTGTCTATAAGCGTTGTGATATTTGCGCGGTTGACGAGCATCATATTGCTAAGCTGCGCCTGATTTAGGCCGTCCTGGTCTCCGGTTTGATAATGCAGAAGCATCAAAACGTTAAACTGGACATCCGTCAGGTCGAAGGCCTCAAAAAAGACATCAGCATGTTTCTTGAGACTTGTTGCCGTATAGTAAATATTCAGCAAGGCTTCATGTTCAACAACGTCGAATCCTCTTTTTAATTTTAATTCTTCTTTAAGTGCCATAATTTATATCTCACTGGTTAATAGTTAATATATAAAATATATATGTACTAACAAACTGTCAAGAGAAATTTTAAAAATTTTTTGGCTAATCCCTTAAAATCCCCTAAAAACCGACAAAAATGTCGTTTTTGAGCTAAAAACCCGTTAAACAGCAGGGAATCCACATGTTTTTTAGAGATTGCTTTCCGCAACAGGCGGGTATTATAATATTATCTGCTTTTGTCTTGCGGTCGGCTCAGCAGATACTTAGAATTGCCCCTTTTAATCTTGGTTGAAAATTCATTCAGGTGAAATCTATGGCTTCAATACTTGAAAATTTCAGAACGTTCGATTTCCATCATCTGAACATCCTGCTGCTGGTCGGCCTGGCGATCTTTTTCGCTACCGCAGGCGCAAGGCTGTTTCAATGGATGCGCATACCGAAAATTGTCGGTTATCTCGTCATAGGTATTATCATCGGGCCGGTAACCCACATTATTCCATACCAGACTGTTCAAAAGCTGGAACTTTTTAATATTTTCGCGCTCGGCGTAATAGGTTTTCTGATAGGCGGAGAACTAAAGAAAGAAACATTCACCCGGCTCGGCAAGCAGGTTTTTTACGTCCTGTTTTTCGAGGGAATGACGGCATTTCTATTAGTCGGCGTCTTTAGTTTTGCAGTAATGTTGTATTTCTACACATGGCAGCAGGCTATCGCGGTCGCCGTTGTGTTCGGAGCAATTTGTTCTGCGACAGACCCGGCCTCAACGGTAAGCGTACTGTGGGAATACAAGGCTCGCGGCCCGCTTACGACAATGCTGACGGCAATTGTCGCTCTTGACGATGCGCTGGCTATGATGCTTTACGCAATCAGCGTAAGTATCGCAGGCGTTATCACAGGAGAAGGCGGCGAGGGGCTTGTGGCGGCCCTTACTTCATCTTTTATGGAAATTTTCGGTTCCGTCGTAATAGGTGTAATCGCCGGAGCTGTTTTAAATAAAATACTTAAATGGATTGACGACGCAGAGCAGGTTCTTGTTTTCACATTAAGTTTCGCCCTTCTGATTATCGGCCTGGCAATGGCTCTCCATCTCGATGTGATTCTGTCGGCAATGACTCTGGGCGTAACTTTGATAAATATCAACAGCAAGCGAACTGAAGATTGTTTCAAGCATATGCACCAGTTAAGCGCTCCTATTTATGTCCTGTTTTTTGTTCTCGCAGGAGCAAGACTTAACATCTCTAATATAAACACCGTAATTATCCTGCTTACAGTTGCGTATGTCGGAGGCAGTATCTTCGGCAAAACACTTGGCTCGTACCTCGGTGCAGTCGTAAGTAATTCCGTTCCGACAATAAGAAAATATCTCGGCTTTTGTCTCTACCCGCAGGGCGGAATAGCTGTGGCGCTGCTGATTATCGCAAGCAGCCGATTCAACGATGAAATGGCCGCCATCATGCTCCTGGTCGTAATCGTCGGAGCGTTGATTTTGCAGCTTATCGGGCCGATATTCGTAAAAATAGGCGCAGGCTGGGCGGGAGAGCTCGGGCTTAACGTAACCGCGGCAGACCTTATTAAAATTCATACGACCTTCGAGATGATGGATAAGAAGGTCCCCGTCATTAATACCGGAACACAGGTTGGAGAAGTGCTGCAAACTATCAGTTCCACTTCTGACAATTTCTATCCAGTGCTGAATAATGAAAATAAACCGGTAGGCTCGATTTCGCTTAACAGTATAAGAGACGCCATTTCCTATCAGGAAATTAATGACTGGCTGGTCGCGCTCGATATAATGGAACCTGTTAACGAAACCATCGATGAGAAAATGCCGCTTAATGACGCCCTTGAAAAAATGAAAGAGCTTGATACTGATTTTCTGCTGGTCTGCTCAGCGGACAATAAATACGCCGGGATGCTCGACCAGCGAAAAGTAATTCGGCATATTGATGGCGAAGTTCTGGCAAAACAAAAAGATGCTGATAGAATGTATGACCATAAGGCTCATAAATCAGCTTAAAGATTTTTTTATTAATCAATGGACACTTTCGGACATTTAAACCTGCTTTTGCTGCTTGGTATTGCCGCTTTTGGCGGCACAATCGGCGCTAAAATCTTTCAGAAACTCCGTATCCCGCAGGTGGTAGGCTACATAGTTATCGGCATAATACTCGGCAGTTCCGGATTTAACGTAATTACAGCAAAAACAGTCCAGTATTTCAGTCCTTTCAATATGTTCGCCCTGGGAATAATCGGGTTTATGATTGGCGGCGAACTGAAAATTGAGGTGTTTAAAAAATACGGCACCCAGTTTACCATCATACTTTTGACCGAAGGTCTCTTCGCTTTCTTTGCCGTTACGATTCTCTGCACACTCGCAGGCAAAATTTTTATGCCGAATGTCACCTGGAAATTTTCACTCGCTCTCGGTCTGCTGCTCGGCGCCATTTCGTCCGCGACGGCCCCGGCCGCAACGGTAGATGTCCTGTGGGAATACAAGACACGCGGCGCTTTGACAAGGGCGGTTCTCGCCATAGTCGCGCTCGACGACGGCCTGGCCCTGCTTTTATATGGTATAGTCGCAAGCATAGCCGGCATTCTTACAGGCTCACAGCATGACACTCTTGCAAAAGCTATCTTAATGCCTGTTTATGAAATTTTCGGTGCGATAGGCATCGGTGTTGTCACCGCGATTGTGCTTGTGTTCCTGATGAAATACATTATTGAAGCCGGACAGGTCCTGACATTTACACTCTCGGCGGTTCTGCTGACTATTGGTCTGTCAATGGCTTTAAATGTCGATTCAATCTTAGCGGCGATGGCTTTCGGCTTTGTAATAACCAACTTTCGGCCGAGAAGAAGTCTCGACACCTTTAAGATGATAGAAACTTTCGCTCCGCCGATTTATGTGCTTTTCTTCGTCCTCGTCGGCGCCCGGCTGCAGATTGCAAGTATGCAGTTATGGGCGATTGTGCTTGCGGCGGTATATGTCATAGGAAGAACAGCGGGAAAAATGAGCGGTGCATGGTTCGGTTCGGTAATCTCGAAAGCGCCGACCGTTCTCAGGAAATATCTCGGCCTGTGCCTTTTCAGTCAGGCCGGTGTCGCGATAGGTCTTGCTATCCTTGCAAGCCAGAAATTCGAAGGCCAGGTCGGTCAGACAATAATACTTATTATTACTTCCACTACATTCCTGGTCCAGATAATCGGACCGCCCTGCGTCAAGCTCGGCGTCAAACTCGCAGGCGAAGTCGGCCTGAACGTTACCGAAGAAGACCTGATAAGAAAATATAAAGTAAAAGATGTTATGGATATCAACCCGCCGGTGATACGCGAAGAAATGCTGTTAGATGAAATCCTCGATATCTTTACGAAAACCGATAGTCTTTATTATCCGGTGGTGGACAATCAAATGGCTGTAAAAGGAATTATAACCGTTCCGGCCATCAGGGACACCTTCGCATATCAGAACGTGGCTAACTGGTTGCTCGCTATCGATATCGCCCAGCCGGCCATTGACAAAACAACCCCTCACACGCCCCTGGACGAGGCACTGGAATATATGAAAAAATACGAACTTGAGTATTTGCCGGTTTGCGTAGAAGACAATAAACTGCTTGGCGTCATTAACGCAAGAGCGGTAAATCGCAAAATCAGTGCGGAAATCATTAAAAATCACGAACAAGCCGATGAATTAATAACGGCTGTTGTTTAAATTTATTCTATAAATCCTGAAATCAAGTGTTTTTGAGTCCTGTTTTATGGCAAATTGCAAATTTCCCAAAAAAGCGAAAATCAGCTCAAAAAAAGATTTCAGGGCCATATTTAATCATAAGTTGTTCTTTAGGAATGACTTAATGACTTTGTACCTATCCCCCAACGGCCTTGGGAAATCAAGATTTGCCGTATCCATAAGCTCAAAAATCGCCCCTGCCGCCATCAGAAACAGGCTAAAACGGCTCGCCAGGGAGGCGTTCCGGCTAAGCCAAAATGAGATTTTGCCCGGTTTTGATTATCTTATAATTTATTCTCGAATGTTGTCGAAAAGAGGCTATTCTGATATAAATCCCATTAGAGGTAAGACATCAAAGATGTCTGACAACTGCCACAGACAGCCTACCTCTAACGGGATAAAGAAAATAACCTTAAATGAAGTCAGGCAAAGTTTTATCGAACTTGCCCGGCAGGGATACAAACGTTTTGATAAAAAACATAATAAATAAGATAAGCGGCCTTATGAAAGAAACAATTGTCCTTATAATAAAACTCTATCAATCGAGTATAGGACGGTTCTTAGGCGGCCAATGCAGATTTGTGCCGAGCTGCAGCGAATATGCTATTGAAGCGGTCAGGCAATTCGGACCGCTAAAAGGAACATATATGGCAGTGAAACGTCTTTTAAGATGTCATCCTTTCGGCTCAAAGGGTTTTGATCCGCCTTCGCTCCCTCCTTCGTTAAAACTATGGAGGACAAGCAAGCTGCGGCGGACAGGTTCGCCTGAGGCAAGCTCGAAATAATGAAGGCAAAAGAAAAATTAATATCTATCGGCAAGGCTGCCAAACTGGCCGGCGTCTCGACACAGTCGCTGCAATACTATATAATGGTCGGCCTGATAAAACCGGCATTGGTAAGCGAAACGAACAGAAGAATGTTCGACGAACAAAATATTGAAAGGATAAAACTTATTAAAAAAGTCAATAAGTCCGGTTATCCGCTTCGCGCGATACGTGAACTTTTTCTCGAGGGCAAAATATAAATTAAAGGAATAGTTATGAGCGATTATGATTATATACAGCAAAAACGAAATATGATTGTCGGGGCATTCGTAATTGTCGGGGTATGCGTTTTTATTTATATGGTTTTCCTTTTCGGCGAACTTCCCGTGGCAATGGCCAAACTCACATCTTTTTCCATAAATGTAAGATTTCCATCTGCGCCGGGAGTTCAGGAAAATACTCCCGTTCAATACTGCGGCTATCAGATAGGCCGAGTAACAAATGTTTCGCCGCCGACGCCTTTCAGGAAAAATGACGGCACATTTATCCATCAGGTTATGGTGGAAATGGCCATATCAAAAGATTACTCCGAGATTCCAGCAAATGTAAAAGTCAGACTTTTCAGGCGAGGAATGGGCAGCAGTTTTATTGAACTTGGCTCTGCGCCGATGACGCCGGCAGATTTCAACAGTCTCGAACCGAAATACCTGCGAGGCGGAATGATTCTGCAGGGAGAAAGCGGCACGGCAAGCGAGCTATTGCCGGAAGGCCTGCAGAATAAGATTGAAGAGTTTTTTACAAAGGTCACGAAGCTTGTTGACAATACAAATGCGATTATAGGCGACGAGCAAAATAAAGATAATCTGAAGAATACGCTTGCCAACCTGTCGAAGGCGACTGAAGAATCAATCGTTACCCTGCAGCAGATAAAAGAGTTCTCTCAGACGGGTAAGGAAAAACTGGCGGCTGTTTCCGATTCTGTTACCAACACCAGTGAAGAACTGGGCGCAACGCTTATCGAAGTGCAAAGAATCCTTAATAAAATCAACAGCAGTCAGGGCACTATAGGAAAACTTGTCAATGATGACAGATTATATGAAAATCTGGTTAACAGCAGCGAAGAGCTCACTATGGCGATTAAAAAGATGCAAAAGCTGCTCGATAAAACCAGCGAGAAAGGTATCCAGGTAAAAATGTTTTAACCCTTTACGGGTTGTTTAATCATTTCGGTTGTTCTTCCCGATTATGAAGACTCCGATTCAGGAGGCAGAATGGCCGCCAGGGCACAAAAACAATTAATGTCAGGCAACGAAGCTATCGCACGCGGCTCCTACGAGTCAGGCGTCACCTTTGCGTCGGGTTATCCGGGGACGCCATCCACAGAGATACTCGAAAATGTCGTTAAATATAAAAATGATATTTACTGCGAATGGTCGCCGAACGAAAAAGTCGCGTTCGAAGCGGCAGCGGCCGCATCCTGTGCGGGGGCAAGGTCGATAGTTACAATGAAACATGTCGGCTTAAATGTCGCAGCGGACCCGCTAATGACTTTAAGCTATATCGGTGTCGAGGGCGGCTTTGTAATTTGCGTCGCAGACGACCCGGGAATGCACTCATCGCAAAACGAGCAGGACAGCCGCCAGTACGCACGCTTTGCCAAAATCCCATTGTTCGAACCTTCGGACAGCAGCGAGGCAAAGGAATTTCTCATTAAGGCGATGGAAATATCCGAAAAATACAAAACGCCCGCAATGCTCCGTTCAACTACAAGGATAAGCCATTCGTGCAGCCTTGTGGAAATAGCCGAGAGAAAAGAAAATCCGAAGAAAATAGCCTTCGAAAAAAATCCTCAGCGTTTCGTACCTGTGCCGATTTACGGCAGAGAAATGCGGAAAAATGTCGAGCAAAGATTGAAGGACATGGCCGACGAAGCCTGCGAAAGCGAACTTAACCGTATAGAATGGCGCGACAAATCGCTGGGCATTATATCCTGTTCGATTGCATATCAGTATGTTCGTGAGGTCTGGCCGGACGCTTCGGTTTTGAAACTCGGTTTTTCATATCCTTTCCCGGACAAACTCATAAGGGAATTCGCAGCAGGCGTTAAAAAAGTTTTAGTCGTTGAAGAACTCGATGATATTCTCGAAGAGCATATACGCGCGATGGACATAAAATGCCTCGGCCGTGAATTTGTCCCGGGCATAGGCGAACTTTCAATCTCAACATTACAAAAATCACGCGCGAAAATGGAGGGGAAAGAACTTCCACAGGAAAAAATACTGAAATATTCCGACCAGCTCCCGGCGAGGCCTCCGGTGCTTTGTCCGGGCTGTCCGCACAGAGGAATATTTTTCGCACTTGCAAAACATGATGTGGTTGTAACCGGCGATATCGGATGTTACAGCCTCGGAACTTTTAAACCGTTAAACAGGCTCGATATTATTCTTTGTATGGGCGGCGGAATTTCAATGGCGCACGGACTCGACAAGGCCGGTGAAAAAAAGAAAGTTGTCGGTATTGTCGGCGATTCGACATTTTTCCATTCAGGCATAACCGGCCTGCTCGATATCGCTTACAACAAAGGTAAATCAACCATCATCGTCGTCGATAACAGAACGACGGCAATGACAGGACATCAGGACCACCCCGGTACCGGCAGAACTCTTATGGGCGAAAAGACAAAGGCAATTTCCATACAGGAAATCGGAAAGGCCTGCGGCATAGAAAGAGTCGTTACTGTTTATCCTTACGATATGGAAAAAACTCAGAAGGCTATCGACGACGAACTTAACGCAGATGAACCTTCGTTAATTGTTTCTTACGCACCGTGTCCACTGAGAGAAAGAAAAAGAGTCGGCCAAATCCGCCTGATAGACGCCAAGCTCTGCAAAAATTGTAAAATGTGTCTCAAGCTCGGCTGTCCCGCCATTAACGGAGCGGGCGAAAAACCGGTTATAGACAATCTTATGTGCAGCGGCTGCGGACTTTGTCAGCAGGTTTGTCCATTTGATGCGATAAGCACCGTTGAGGAGGAGCAGCTATGAGCGATAACCAGATAACAAGCGTTGTTTTGTCAGGTGTCGGCGGCCAGGGTATTCTTCTGGCAAGCGAAATAACCGCCAACACCGCGATGCTGGCCGATTTCGATGTAAAGACCAATGAGGTCCACGGAATGGCTCAGCGCGGCGGGTCGGTACTTGCGCAGATTCGATACGGCAAAAAAGTTTACAGTCCGCTTGTCGCAAAAGGCACGGCAAAAGTTCTGGTCGCACTGGAGCAGATTGAAGCACTGCGATTCAGCGATTATCTTGCGCCTGGCGGCGTTGCCGTAGTAAATTCGCAGGCAATTATTCCGGTTACGGTCTCATCCGGGGCCGCGAAATATCCGCAGAACGTCAGGCAGAAGCTCGAAGATGTTTTCGACAAGCTTGTTTTTATAGACGCCGCGAAAATCGCAATAGAAGCAGGCAATATAAGAGCGGCAAATGTTGTCCTGCTAGGTGCTATGTCCAACCACCTTGATTTGCCGATTGATTGCTGGCTGAAAGCGATTGAATCCGCCGTAAAAGACAAGTACGCCGAACTTAACAAAAAAGCTTTTTATGCCGGGAGAGATTATAAATGAGCGAAGTTTTTTTTCAGAAGGAGACGGAAACAGCCTCCGGCGAGTCGATTCGCAGGCTCCAGACCGAAAGACTAAAGCAAATCGCACAACATGTTTATTCCGCAAACCAGGTTTATAAAAAACTGTTCGATTCTGCCGGCGTAGTTCCGGAAGACATCGAGACGATTGACGATATTGAAAAACTTCCTCTTACGAACAAGGAAACGTTCCGCGACAATTACCCGCTGAAATTATGCTGCGTCGGCACGAAACAGCTTGCCGAAATGCACATGTCCAGCGGTTCGACGGGTACGCCGATTGTGATGCCTTATACTATCGCCGATATCCAGCAATGGGGCGATTGTATGGCGAGATGCTATTATATGGCCGGAGGAGTAAAAGGAGACACCGTACAAATAACGCCTTCGTTCGGCCTGTTCAACGGCGGATTCGGAATGTATCACGGCGCAAGGGCGGCGGGACTTTTTATCATACCTACAGGCGCTGGAAATACACACAGGCAGATAAAGCTCGCAAAAGATTTTAAAACAAAAATATTAATGGGCGTTGTAAGCTATGGCATCAGGATTATGGAAGTTCTTACCGAGCAGAAGGAACAACTGCCCGACCTGAAAATCGGCATATTCGGCGCCGAGATTTTTACAGAATCAATGAAGAAGAAAATCGAATCTGGTCTCGGAATAGAGGCATTCGATATTTATGGTATGACCGAGACCGGCGGAGTGGGAACTTTGGGAATGGATTGCTCCGCCCATAACGGCATACATATCTGGGAAGACCATTATCTCGTCGAGGTTCTCGATAAAGACAGCGGCAAAGCTGTCGAGGACGGAAAGTTCGGCGAGCTGACAATAACATCGCTTACGCGCCAGGCGCTGCCGGTCATAAGGTTCAGAACGGGAGATTTGACGCGAATTATTTCGCGCGATAAATGCTCCTGCGGCAGAACGCATGTTCGTATCGCACCGATAACTGGAAGAGTTGACGATATGCTGATTGTAAAGGGAGTTAACTTTTTCCCGCGACAGGTCGAACAGGCCCTTATGCAGATACCCGGCGTCGGCTCGAACTATCAGATAATAATTGAAGAGGCGGACGGCGTGCAGGATGTCAGAATCAATGTCGAAGCCGAATCGAACGTAACCGGCTATATGGTTGAAAAAGTCCTCAAGGAAGCGCTGGGCTTCAGTCCCAAGGGCGATGTTTATGCAATCGGCGAACTGCCGAGACAGGAAGGAAAGGCCAAAAGGGTCTTTTATAAAAACAAACAGGAGCAGTAAAAATAATTTTTTTTCAAGGAGACTTAAAATGAAAAAGTACGTGTATTTGGTAATTTGTTTTCTACTGGCTTGTGTGTGTTTGAACAGCTGCAAAAAAGGAGAAAACCAAACTGTTCAGGAACCTGCGAAAAAAATAATAACACTGACTTACGCTAATTTCCCGCCGGCTTCGACTTTTCCGTGTGTGCAGATGGAAAGATGGAAAACCGAGGTTGAAAAACGTACAGGCGGCAAAGTGGAAATCAAAACATTTCCCGCCGAGTCTCTGCTCGAAGCCAAGGGTATGATGGACGGTGTCATAGCGGGACAAGCCGATATAGGCTGTCTTTGTATGGCATATCAGCCGGGCAGATTTGTTGTTACCAACGCGACTTCTCTTCCGCTTGGCATACCGGACGCCAAAACAGGCAGCAGGGTTTTATGGGAACTTTTCAAAAAGCATAATCCGGAAGAATTTTCACAGGTAAAGGTTCTTACGATGTTCGCTACCGCTCCGTCAAATATTATGAGCAAAAAACCGGTTAAGACTCTTGAGGATACAAAAGGTATGTCTCTGCGTGCATCGGGCGGCGCAGGTGAAATCCTCAAAGCCTGGGGCGCAAATATGGTGGGTATGCCGATGAGCGCAACTCCCGAGGCGCTGCAGAAAGGCGTCGTGCAGGGATTGTTCTCTTCGCTGGAAGTTATGAAGGATTTCAATTACGCCGAGATGTGTAAATATGTAACGATGACGAACACGTCGATTTATCCGTTTGCCGTGGTAATGAATAAACAGAAATTCGATTCGCTGCCGGACGACGTGAAAAAGGTTTTTGACGACCTCGCTTCCGAGCAGATGGCATGGACCGGCGATTATATGGACAATCACGTGGCCGAGGCAATCGCCTTCTCGAAGGAAAAATATCAGGTCGAATTTATCGAACTCAATGCCGAACAAAAAGCCCAGTGGAACAAGCCTCTCGAGCCGATTGTCGCGAAATGGATAGAAGACAATAAAGCGAAAATTCCCGCTGAAGAAATTGTCGCCGACCTGAAACAACTGATTGAACAGAAATAAATGATTAAATATTTAGAAAAAACAGATACGATACTGCGCAAAATCCTGGTATCGACGGCGGCGATATTTCTGCTGGCTATGCTTTTTTTGACCTGTGTCAATATCGTAACCCGCAGATTCTCCCTGCCGATACAGGGCACATTCGAGCTTACCGGTTTATTCGGCGCCGTTGCCGGTGCCGCGGCACTTGGGTACACACAAAAGAAAAAAGAGAACATCGCCGTTGATATCCTTGTGAACCATATGCCGAAATCCGTACGGACAACCGTCTCTGTTATAAACGACTTCGTTTGCGCGGCGTTTTCCGCTCTGGCCGCCTGGCAGATTATTAAAATCGGCCTGACCCATATAAGAAGCGGCGAAGTTACCGAAACGCTCAGGATAGTTTCTTATCCTTTTATATTTTTAACCGCGGCAGGCTTCGCGGCGCTGGGATTTGTTTTTGTTATCGATATGCTCAAAACCGTCACGGCCGGAGGAGAAAAACAACCATGAGTCTTACAGCGATTGGTTTGTTCGGCATAATTGCCCTTATGGCCGTTTTATTTCTTACGGCCACGCCTGTCAGTTTCGCAATGGCGGTGGTAGGCTTTGTCGGTTTTTGCTGCGTCGTGTCGTTCGATGCCGCGGTAAATATGGTCGGTTCGGTTTTATGGTCGACTTTTTCAAAATACGACCTTACCGTAATACCGTTATTCATCCTTATGGGTCAGATTGTTTTTTATTCCGGCATAAACGAAAAGCTGTATCACGCGGCTTTTAACTGGGTAGGTCATATTCGCGGCGGAATAGCAATGGCGACGGTGCTCGCCTGTTCGGCCTTTGCGTCGATTTGCGGCTCGAACACGGCAACTGCCGCCACGATGGCTACGGTGGCGCTGCCTCAAATGAAAAAATATCATTATCATCCCCGCTTAAGCACCGGTTCCGTCGCGGCCGGTTCGACACTGGGCGTTGTAATTCCACCGAGCGTCGTATTGATATTGATAGGTTTGTCAACGGAGCAGTCGATAGTAAAACTTTTTTACGGCGGCATCGGCGCCGGTATATTGCTTACGTTCCTGCTTATAGCAACGGTTTATATTATTTGCCTTATAAAACCTCAATGGGGTCCGGTCGGCGAAAAAGTAGATTTCAAAACGAAGGTAAAATCGTTGTCCGGCGCAGGCGAAATGATTCTGCTTTTTCTGCTGGTAATAATCGGTCTTTACGCAGGCTATTTCACACCTGCCGAGGCGGGCGGAGCCGGGGCTTTCATCGCTTTGGTTATCGCCGCTGCACGCAGACAAATGCCGTTAAAGCAGTTCCTCGGCGCTTTAAAGGATACGCTCAGGGCCTCGAGTATGGTGATAATGATTGTCGCAGGCGCGATGATTTTCGGGAAATTTTTAGCCGTTACCCGGCTGCCTTACAATATCGCCGACTGGGTAGTAACATTATCTGTTCCCAAAAGCGTTATTATGCTGACAATTTTCGCGATTTATATTATCGGCGGAATGATTATGGACGCCCTGGCCCTGCTGATAATAACACTGCCGATATTTTTCCCGATTGCCGCCAATTTAGGTTATAACCCATTGTGGTTCGGCGTAACCATTACAGTGATTACAACTTTGGGAGCAATCAGTCCGCCGGTCGGCGCGACAACTTATGTCGTGGCGGGAGTCGCGAAAGATGTCGGTCTTAAAAATGTTTTTAAAGGTGTAAGTTATTTTATGCCAGCGTATATTATATGTGTTCTTCTGCTGATGGCTTTCCCGAAAATAATTACCCTGCTGCCGGCATTGATAAAATAATTTTATTGTCCCTGTTTTTTCGCCATTTTCGCAAGACTATCCAGGCACAGCTGCGACCATGTCTCCATAGTATCCCTGACTTCCTGCAGCTCGGCAGTACCCATAAAGTCCATTTGAGTAATCATCTGTTCCCGCCTGCTGACCGTTGGCGCATCCAGTGTCCAGTAGTGGACTACGCCGAGATGCACGCTTCCGACTTCGTTGGATTCATCATTAAGAAGAGCGGCGATTTTATCGGTATAGGTGGTATCTACTGAAACTTCTTCAGCTACCTCTCTTTTAACCGCTTCAAGATAAGTCTTGTAAGTGTCCAAACTAAATAGTGTCCAGTCAACCGGATTTATATGGCCGCCTATTCCGATGGAACGTTTGGAGACAAGCCTTGTTTCGCCTGCGCGTTTGCCGCGAATATAGCTGAGGCATTTGCCATTATGACTCATAATCACGTAAGGAATGAGCTGCTTGAAAGACGGGTCCTTTTCGGCCTGCGACCTGTTCATAAAACGGGGAACGCCCCTGGCGAAAATCTTGTCCAGATAATGCTCGACATCGAATACAAGCCCCTGAAACATTCCTGCCTGTTCAAGAACTTTTCGTTCTATTACCAATACCTGTTCTTCCTGCGCCATTAGTTCGTTCCTTTTTTAAAATATTTTCCAGAGGATAACCTGTTTTGTTCTGTCTGTAAAGACAATCCGGCAGAGCCATATCAATTAAGATGGCATCAGTATAGACAGAGTTTATTTGCAGGTCAAATACTTAAGGAATGACTCTGGATTTAGTGCATATCGAACAGGGACTGTGTCTTTATGATTGTCACCTGGTCGGGATATGCGTGGAACGCGTGAATGTGCAGTTCGTCCCGTCTTGCCTCGAAATCAATATAGCTGAACGGCTCAAGGCCGCCGATGGCAAGTTTGGGGAACTTTACAAATATGCCGCGATTACGCGCAAACTTTTCAAGGTCCGTATGGCTTTGACGGTACAGGTTCGGACTCATCTTTTCGACCTGAAAATCCGTCATATAGCTAAGGCCCTTGGCGAGTGTGCATTTATGATTTCTCTGGCCGGCGAATCTGAATCTTTCAATCAGGCCGCGGCGAGGCAAAAGCTGAGTCGGCGTGCTGATAAGTTCAGACAGACAAAGGTCGCTGGCGAAAACGCTCACTACATGCGAACCGCCTGTAGCCCAGATGATCGCTTCGTATTTATCCGTTTTTATAGTGCGTTTTTCATAGATGTTGAAAAGTTCCGGATGAAGCGGCCTTTGGTAAAGCGTAAAGGTCAATTCACTGACAACGACATTTGTATTAGGTGTATCCATCATTAATCCCAACCCTCAGAAGTAATTGTTTCGCTTGTTCTGATGGTGTTATTCTACCAGAAAAGGCTCTAAAATACAAGGCCGTTTACAGTACTGATAACGCGGTTTTAAGGCCTTATCGGACGATTATTACACAAATTCAGCAAAGGGAAGGGATAAAGATTGCAAAAAAAATTCGGTTTTTTTAAAAGAAACACTGAAATGGCGAAAATTTCCGTATTTTCCCCGCTTTTCAGCTCTGACCAAACAGAAAAACATTGAGAACAGTCGCAAAAATGTCATAAAAGATATGAGCCACCGCCACAATACCATAGCCGCGAACAGCGAAAATAGCGGCAAAATAAATACCGGCAATCGTCCTGAAAATAAACGGAGCAAGCGTCAAAACCTCAGACCTTACAAGCCTGCCGTTCAGAAAAACAAAATGATGATGCAGACTAAACAAAACCGCTGAAACGGCGATGGATATAATAATCGCCTTGGTTCTCTCAACGCCAAGAATAGTTTCAAAAAATAACATCAATAAACCAATAAGAACCAGCCTGAAAACAAGCTCCTCGTAAATGCCGGCACCAATACCGGTAATAATATCCATCATAAAACTGTGATGACTGAATTTCGAGACGGCTGCAAGCATACCGGCGGCCTGCGACTGAGCCGGACGATTCAAAACCATGGCAAGAATAATGAGAGGCAGTGATATTACGATACATTCAACGGCCATTACTGCAAAGTCAGACCAGATAATCTTCCACGGCTTCCTTGCGGTACCCTGCAAAATCAGCAGTGTTATAATTATGACCAGCGGCGCACAGAGCCAGGAGTTTTTTCCGTCCAAACCAATGTACTGCAAAAAGTTCTGTATCCAGACAAACGCCACGACCCCGCCGCGAACATTGTTTGCCGGCTCGCTGAGAAGCTGAGGATTGACCATGAGAACGAGAATTTCATAAAGAACGATAAAGGGCAGGAGAAACATAAGTGCGTAAACCGGCCGGGATGTCCGTGCAAAATATCCTGTGTTTGCCGACCGGGCGGCAATGGAAACATGGTTACCGTTTTTATTCGATTCCTTTCGAGCCATCGTGCGGAAGTTTAACCTAACCGGACAAAAAAAGCAAAACATATCATTTGACGTCCGCAAAAAAGTGCCTGATAATGCCGCATAAAATATGACACGAGAAAAGATACAACAGATTTACGAATTACTGTTCGAGCGGTTCGGGCCGCAGCGATGGTGGCCGGGCGAAACCAGAGATGAAATTATCGTCGGGGCGATACTGACCCAGAACACCAACTGGCAAAATGTCGAAAAGGCCATCGGCAACCTGAAAAAAGCCTCGGCAATGAGTCTTGAAAAACTTTATGCCCTCGGGCAGCCTGCCCTTGCCGAGCTTATCAGGCCCGCAGGATATTACAATATCAAGGCAAAGAGACTTAAAAATTTTCTGAAATGGCTCTTCGAAAATCATAACGGCTCGCTTGCCGAAATAGAGCCCATCCATACCGAAAACCTGCGGGAAGAACTTCTGCAGATAAACGGTATCGGAAGAGAAACAGCGGATTCAATTCTGCTTTATGCTTTCGACAGGCCGGTGTTTGTCGTTGACGCTTATACATACAGAATCGCGACAAGACATCAGCTAATCGAGCCCGAGTGCGATTACGAGCAGCTTAAAAGCCTGTTCGAGGATAATCTCGAAAGCGATGTGAAACTTTTCAACGAATATCACGCCCTGCTTGTGCGGGCCGGCAAGGAATTCTGCAAACCAAAAGCAAAATGCGCAGACTGTCCGCTTGAAAAATTGCCGCACATAATTGAAACCGATATGATATGACAATTATTAGAAAAAAAATAACGGTACACGGACAGGTGCAGGGAATCGGGTTTCGGCCTTTTGTTTTCAAACTCGCAAACGAGCTTAAACTGACAGGCTTCGTTTATAATTACACACAGGGCGTAATAATAGAAATTCAGGGCATAAAAAGCATCGCCGATAACTTTATAGAAAGATTAAAAAATGCCCGCGAAGAAAAGCCGCTCATAAAAATTATCTCTCTCGATTCGGCGGATGTCGAGCCGATTGCGGATGAAAAGACTTTCGAGATAAAACGAAGCATCGCCGGTGGAACGATAATCGCCGAAGTTACCGCCGATATAGCGACCTGCGAAGACTGTTTGAGGGAACTGTTCGACAAAGGAGATTTTCGATACCGCTACCCTTTCATCAACTGCACAAACTGCGGGCCGCGATATTCAATTATAAAAACAATACCTTATGACAGGCCGAACACGACAATGTCCGATTTTGCGATGTGCGACAAATGCAGAGAGCAATATGAAAATCCGTCCGACAGACGATTTCACGCCCAGCCCGTCGCCTGTCCTGTATGCGGGCCAAAGATTAAACTTTGCGAAAGCAACGGAAAGGAAATTGAAAGCGATTCCGATAAAGTTATTGCGGAAACAGTTCGTCTCCTGCTGGAAGGGAAGATTTTAGCAATTAAAGGGCTTGGCGGTTTTCATCTTGCCTGCGATGCTGAAAACGATAACGCCGTCAAACAACTCCGGCTACGCAAGATGCGGGACGATAAACCTTTCGCTATGATGGCGGCCGATATAGAAAAAATCAGACAGTTCGCCGAGGTCGATAAAACATCTGAAGAAACTCTGAAAAGCATTCAGGCTCCGATTGTGCTTTTGCCTAAAAAAGAGCCGAACACAATCGCGCCGTCTGTCGCGGCAGGAGTCAATACCTTCGGCTTTATGCTGCCCTATACCCCACTGCATCATCTAATCTTCGCCGGGAAAAAGCTAAACGTCCTCGTGATGACCAGCGGAAATATCTCCGATGAGCCTTTGATTTGCAAAGACAAAGAAGCAATTGAAAAACTGGGCGGCATAGCCGATGCGTTTTTGACACACGACAGAGAAATTTACCGGCAGGTCGATGATTCCATCGTTCACATTATAAAAAACGAACCCGTTTTGCTTCGGCGGTCGAGGGGATTTGTGCCGCAGGTTTTTATTTCAAAGAAATCTGCCTGCGCGGATATATTCGCGGCAGGAGCGGATTTGAAAAATACATTCTGCTTCGTAAAAAAGAACCGGTTCATCGTCAGCGAGCATATAGGCGATATGGCTGACGCGAGCGTTTACAAACACTGGCTCGGCTCAATCGAACATCTCAAGAAACTTATTAAGGTTAATCCTTCGATTGTCGCCTGCGATATGCATCCGGGTTATTTTTCGAGCCAATATGCAGGAAAACTTAAAGCAGACAAACTTTTCGAGGTTCAGCATCACTGGGCGCATATCGCTTCCGTTCTTGCCGAACATAATATAGATGAAAAAGTTATTGGACTTGTCGCAGACGGCACAGGTTATGGCAATGACGGGGCAATCTGGGGCTGCGAATGTCTGATTGCCTCGCTCGACGATTTCCAGAGGTTCGGACATTTGGCGTACTTTCCGCTCGCAGGCGGAGACATTGCGGCGAAAGAAGCAATCAGGCCGATAATCGGCCTGATGAAAAAATATAATCTTTCTGTCCCTGAAAATATTCTTAATGAAATCGAGCCGAATAAAGAAAAAAGAACTGCAATCGAGCAGCAGATTGAAAAAAATATAAATACCATATCAACATCGAGCCTGGGCAGGTTATTCGACGCGGCGGCGGCTCTTTGCGGACTCGGGAACTATAACCACTTCGAGGCGCAGCTTCCGATGGCCATTGAGGCGATAGCGGATAAAAGGATTAAGGAAAGTTATCCGTTCGCTTTGCGGGAAAACGGAGTTATCACAGTGGAAATCGGGGATATGCTCAAAGGCATCATAGCCGACAGAGCGAACGGGGCCGACAAAGGGGTTATCGCGGCAAAATTTCACAATACAATAGCTGAATTTTTCCTTGCCCTGACAAAAAAGGCAAGCCAGAAAACCGGCATAAATACCGCTGCCGTAAGCGGAGGGGTGTTCTGCAACAGGTTTCTTTTGGAAAGGTTAATTGATTTGTTGCAAAAAGCCGGATTGCGGGTATTATTTAATCAGTCAGTACCGGCTAACGATGGGTGTATTTCACTGGGACAGGCGGCCATTGCGGCCAGAGCCATATAAAAAGGATAAATAAATTATGTGTCTTGCAGTACCCGCGAGGATAATCGAACTTAAAGGCGACGACGCAATCGCCGACGCCATAGGCAATCGCATACAGGCAAAGACGTCACTTGTACCAAATGTGAAACTGGGAGACATTGTCCTTATCCACGCAGGCTTTGCGATAACAGTTCTCGACGAAGAAGAGGCCAAGAAAACATGGCAGCTGCTGGAAGAACTGGATAATTTTTCAAAAACCGACAATAAAGTGTCCGGCTGAAAAAATATACCGAACAAAAAACGCCGGCTGACGAATAATAGATAATATATACGAAAGGGGTAAGCTATGGCAAAAAAACTTGAAATTTACAAATGTATGTTGTGCGGAAATATTGTCGAGGTTACACACGGCGGCGACGGAGAGCTTGTCTGCTGCGGCCAGCCGATGAAATTGTTTGTGGAAAATACCACCGAAGGCGCGAAGGAAAAGCACGTGCCGATAATCGAAAAAATCGACGGCGGATACAAAGTAAAGGTCGGCTCGGTCGCACATCCGATGGAAGAAAAACATTATATCGAATGGATTGAACTGCAGGCTGACGGAAAAGTTTACAAACAATATCTCGCACCGGGACAAAAACCGGAGGCTGTGTTTAAAATAGACGCTGTAAAAGTAACCGCAAGAGAATACTGCAATATCCACGGCTTGTGGAAAGCCTAAACGAATTTTGACAGTTAAAGGAGAAAATTTATGATAAGCGAAAAAATGGTTGAGGCGCTGAATGACCAGATAAACGCTGAGCTGCATTCGGCATATTTGTATCACGCGATGGAAGCGTATTTTATGTTCAGCAATCTCGAAGGGTTCGCCAACTGGATGAGGGTTCAAACAAAGGAAGAAATGACTCACGCCGCGAAAATTTACGATTTTATCAACGACCGAAACGGCAGGGTCGAGCTCGAAGCACTGGAAAAACCGCAGAGCAGTTGGGCAAGCCCGCTGGCCGCGTTCGAAGCCGCCTACAAGCACGAACAGTTCATCACCGACAGAATAAACAAACTTCTGGAACTGGCGCAAAGCGAAAAAGACCATGCGACTGCAAGTTTCCTTAAATGGTTCGTCGATGAACAGGTGGAAGAAGAAGCCAGCGCACTTAAAATCGTCGAGAAATTAAAACTTATTAAGGATTCCGCCGGCGGCCTGCTGATGCTGGACCATCAGCTTGAAAAAAGAGAATTCGGCGGAGAGGACAAAGACTAACTTTAGCGGAGCAATACTATGACGGCAAGTTTCACAATCGCTGAAATATTTGAAATCGCCGAACAAATCGAACGCAACGGCGCAAAGTTCTACCGGCTGGCAGCGGAAAAAACAAAAGATAAATCGCTCAAGCCGTTTTTCTTGCGGCTTGCGGAAATGGAAGATAACCATGAAAAGATTTTCGCCGATATGCGGGCAAATCTACTGACGCAAAGCGACGATGCGGGCGTTTTCGACCCTGACAACGAAGTGATTTATTACTTAAAGGCGATGGCTAAAAACGCCGGCTGGGAAGGAAAAGCCGCCCCGAAAGTCGAATTTACCGGCAATGAAACGCCGGAGCAGGTGCTGAAAATCGCTATTGCCGCTGAAAGAGCTTCTATAGATTACTATATCGGCATTAAGGAACTTGTGAAGTCGCAGGCCGGCAAAAGCAAAATCGACGAAATAATAAGAGAAGAAATGGGACACGTTGTAACCCTGCAGAAACATCTCGAATAATTTGGATACCTGATTATGGAAGCCGGCAAAATTGATTTGGAAGCCCTGTTCCAGCTTAACTATGGAATGTATATATTAAGCTCTACCAAGGCTCACGCCGTCAACGGCTGCATCGCGAATACTGTTTTCCAGATTACTCCGGAACCGCCGATAATCGTCGTAAGTGTCAGCAAAGAAAACGTTACGCACGAGTATATAAAAAGCAGCGGTTTTTTTGCCGTCTCCGTTCTCGCTGAAGATACGCCGATAAAATTTGTAGGAATGTTCGGCTTTCGCTCAGGTAAAACCTTCGATAAATTCAAGGATACCGTATCCAAACGAGGCACAACAGGCTGCCCGGTTGTCCTTGAAAATACTACCGGATATGTCGAAGCGCAGGTGATAAATTTCATCGATGTGGAAACTCATACGCTGTTTATAGGCAAGGTAGTCGCCTGTGAGCAATTCAATAACGGAAAAATCGCGATGACATATAACTATTATCGCGACGTAAAGAAAGGCAGAACGCCGAGAACAGCGGCAACCTATCAGAAAAAATCTTCAGAAACGCAACAGCAAAAACCAGAAATTTCAAAAGGAGATAAAACCATGAAAAAATACAAATGTACTATGTGCGGCTATATCTACGACCCGGTCAAGGGCGACCCAGATAACGGCGTTGAGCCGGGAACCGCATTCGAAGATGTTCCTGACAACTGGGTCTGCCCGGAATGCGGCGCGGGCAAGGATGAATTCGAGCCATATAACGGCTAAAACAGTTAAAGATGGAAAAGATTCATCCATCGGTCACACACGAGCAAATGCTTTGCGTTGAGTCGCCGGCACCGGCCTGCGGTCTTGTCGTTTTGGGCGCTTCCGGCGATTTGGCTAAAAGAAAACTTATTCCCGCTCTCGGCAATCTCTTTAAAAGAGGCCTGCTCGGAAATGGTTTTTTCTTTCTCGGATGCGGAAGAAAAAATCTCAGCAGCGCTGATTTCATAAAAACAGCCGCCGAGTCGATAAAAGATATTCCGGTAAAACAGAAAACTGATTTCTTAAACAGTTTCTATTACGTAAGCGGCGATTACAGCGACAAAAACTTCTACGAAAACATCAAAAAAACACTCTCCGAACTCGACAAAAAACAGGGCAGAGATTCCGGAAGGGTTTTTTACCTTTCCCTGCCGCCGGAGATGTACCAGGAAGTTGTTCAACAGCTCGGACAATCAGGACTTAACAAAAACAACAGTTTCACAAGATTAGTCGTTGAAAAACCATTCGGAAGAGATTTGAAAAGCGCACTTGAGCTTAACAACTGCTTAAGCAAATGGTTCGCCGAAGAAGAGATATACCGGATAGACCATTACCTCGGCAAGGAAACCGTTCAAAATATCCTGATGTTCCGTTTCGCCAATTCGATTTTCGAGCCGATATGGAACAGGGACCATATCGACCATGTCCAGATAACCATCGCCGAATCAATCGGCATAGAGACCAGGGGCAGCTACTACGACAAAAGCGGCGCTCTTCGGGATATGTTCGTCAATCATATGATGAGCATGCTTTCTCTTGTCGCGATGGAGCCGCCGGCGTCCTTCCATGCCGAACACATCCGCGATGAAAAAGTAAAACTTCTAAGATGTATTCGGCCGTTCAATCTCCAGCCGTGGAGCGAGGATATCGTCAAAGGCCAATACGCCGCCGGAAGCATCGACGGAAAAAATATACCGGCTTACCGGCAGGAAGCAAATGTCGAAAAAAATTCAAATACGGAAACATACGTCGCAGCGAGACTTTTCGTGGATAACTGGAGATGGCAGGATGTGCCCTTCTATCTGCGGACAGGAAAAAGACTGGCAAAACGCGTTACGGAAATAGCGGTAACCTTCAAAAAAGTTCCGCATTCGATGTTCGCCTCGGCCGGTATAGACGAGCTGCCGTCTAACGTACTTGTAATTAAAATTCAGCCGAAGGAAGGTATAAGTCTTTTCTTCGAGGCCAAAAGACCGGGGCCGAAACTCTGTATCGGCACTCTCGAAATGGATTTTAACTATACCGAAATTTTCGGCACAGATACGCCGGACGCATACGAAAGACTTCTGCTCGATTGTATGCTCGGCGACCAGACTTTATTTACAAGAATCGACGATGTAAAACTCGCCTGGGGACTAATCGACAACATCCTTAACCTCTGGAAACAACAGGAGATAGCACCATTTCCTTACCGCGCCGGAAGCGACAGCTTCCCGGAGGCTGACGCACTCGTCCAGAAAGACGGAAGAAACTGGCGAAAAATCACCGAAATGTGATTTTGAATAATAAATTAAAAAAATTTTAAAACACACTTGACATATTTCCGATGTAGGACTATATTAGTCTTATATAGATTGTTGATTTTTCAGGACTATAAACAATGGATGTAATAAGACGAAACACAGATTATGCCCTGCGGCTTGTTGTCGGGCTTGTGGAAAACTACGGCGGCCAGCCCATTTCCGCAAGACAGCTTGCAAAGAATCAGGATGTCTCCGAAACGCTGGCCTGCAAACTGCTGCAGAAACTTTCCTCGGCAAAATTAGTTAAAAGCAGTATGGGCGCAACCGGCGGCTTCGAGCTTGCCAAAGAGCCGGCGAAAATAAACCTGTATCAGGTAATACGGGCCATTCAGGGGGAGGTGTGTCTTAATCAATGCGTCCTCGACCCTAAAAGCTGTCCAAAGAAACCTAAATGCGCAGTTAGTAAAAAACTGGCGTCTTTGCAAAAATATATCGAAGCGTCATTAAAAGATACGACGCTGGATAAGTTACTAAAATAAAAATAATTTTGTAAAACTGAAAGGATATAATTATGTTTTGTTATCAATGTGAACAGACGGCAGGAGGACAGGGCTGTACGAAAGTCGGAGTTTGCGGCAAAGACCCGGACATTCAAAGTCTTCAGGATATTCTCGTTTTCGGCCTTAAAGGCATAGCCGCTTACGCTTATCATGCAAGAGAACTCGGCAAAAGCGACCCGGAAGTTGACGGCTTTATGCACGAAGCGCTTTTCGCCACTCTGACCAATGTCGATTTCGACCTGCAAAGACATATCGACCTTGTACTCAAGGCCGGCCAAATGAACTTGAAAACCATGGAAATGCTGAACAACGCCCACGTTGAACGGTTCGGCGCGCCAACGCCGGCACAGGTTTTCGCGGGAACAAAAGCAGGTCCCGGCATCGTCGTTACAGGCCACGATTTGCTCGATTTAATTGAACTTTTGAAACAGACAGAGGGAAAGGGCATAAATATTTATACGCACGGCGAAATGCTGCCTGCGCATGGCTATCCGGAACTGAGAAAATTCAAACATCTCGTCGGCCATTACGGAACCGCCTGGCAAAATCAGCGCAAGGAATTCGATGAATTTTCAGGCGCTATGCTGATTACCACCAATTGCGTTATGATTCCAAAAGACAGCTACAAGGACAGGATGTTTACCTGCGGCATTGCAGGAGTAGCGGGAGTCGAACACATCAAAGGACGCGATTTCAGCAAAGTTTTCGAAAAGGCATTGAAATCGGCGCCGCTGAAGGAAAACAAAGCCGGCACACTGAGCACGGGTTTCCATTACACCGCAGTGCTCGGACTTGCGGATAAAATTATAGCGGCGGTAAAAGCCGGAAAAATCAAACGGTTCTTCTTCATCGGCGGCTGCGACGGAGCAAAGCCCGGAAGAAATTACTTTACCCGTGTCGCAGAGCTTGTGCCTAAAGACTGCGTAATACTTACCGCAGCCTGCGGAAAGTACCGCTTCAATTATAACGATTTTGGCTCAATCGATGGAATACCAAGACTGGTTGATACAGGCCAGTGTAATGATTGTTATTCAGCGATAAAAATCGCAGCAGCTCTCGCCGAGGCATTCAAATGCAGTGTAAACGATTTACCCTTATCTTTCGTCGTTTCCTGGTACGAACAAAAAGCTGTCGCGATTCTGCTTACGCTGCTTTACCTGGGGGTAAAGAATATCAGGCTCGGACCCTCCCTGCCGGCGTTTGTATCTCCGAATATTCTGAACTTCCTTGTCGAAAAATATAATATAAAACCGATTGGCGATCCTGAAAAGGATATGGCTGAAATGCTTGGTTAGCCACAGAGAAAAAAATGAAAACTAAAAAAAATGTTGTTTTAAAGGCCTGCGTCGCAAAGGCGGTTAATCTCGCAGAACTTGTCGAATATTCCGCAGATTCTATTGTCAGCAAAACGATAATCGACAAATCTGTCGGCACTGTAACGCTTTTCGCTTTCGACGCAGGACAGGGCCTAAGCGAACACCAGGCCCCTTACGATGCGCTCGTCCAGATTGTTGACGGACGGGCGATACTTGTCATCGGCGGCAAAAAAATAAAAGCATCAGCGGGTGAAATTGTGATTATGCCCGCAAATGTACCGCACGCCGTGCAGGCCAAAGAAAAATTTAAAATGCTTTTGATTATGATTAGAGCTTAAAAAATGTAGGATGGGCTTTAGCCCACGCGGAAGGTTAATATGAGTATTAGGAATATCGTAAAAATCGACGAGGATAAATGCAACGGCTGCGGCCAATGCGTTACGGCCTGCGTCGAAGGCGCGATAAAACTAATCAACGGCAAGGCGAAGCTGGTCAGTGAAACATACTGCGATGGTCTCGGCGCATGTCTGGGCCACTGCCCGCAGGACGCGATTACCATTGAAAAAAGAGAATGTGCCGGCTTCGACGAACAGGCAGTAAAAAAACATCTCGAAAGCGAGAAAAAACCATCGCCGCCGAAAGGTTTTGTCTGCCCCGGCACTATGGCCAAACAATTCACCAAAAAAAATCAGGCACAGGGCGATATAGCTTCGCAGTTAAGTCATTGGCCAATACAATTTAGTCTTGTTTCGGCAAACGCTCCGTTTTTACAGGGAGCCGATTTGCTTCTAACCGCCGACTGTGTGCCGTTCGCTATGGGAGATTTTCACAGCAAACTACTGAAAGACCACAGTCTCATAATCGCCTGCCCGAAGCTGGACGATGTCGAACCTTATATTGAAAAACTGACACAAATACTGAATTCCTGCAACCTGAATAGTCTTACCATCGTACATATGGAAGTGCCCTGCTGTTTCGGCCTGACCCGGCTTGTGAAGCAGGCTATCGTAAACAGCGGAAAAAAGATTGGCTTTGAAGACATAACAATAAGCCTTGACGGACAGGTCAAAAACAGGGAAACTGTCGCAGGATAATCGATGATTAATTTTTTACAATCGCTGCTCGCTGATTTATGGGCCATAGTAGGTCAAATGAGTCCCTACCTGCTGTTCGGTTTCGCTGTCGCGGGCATACTGAAGGTTTTGATACCGACAAGTTTCGTGCAGAAGCATCTCGGCGGAAAAGGCATCTGGCCGATATTCAAATCTTCGCTTTTCGGCGTGCCTCTGCCGTTGTGCAGCTGCGGCGTGATACCGGTAGCGATGTCGCTTCGCAAACGCGGCGCGAGCAAAGGCGCAACCATCGCGTTTCTTTTAAGCACGCCTCAGACCGGCGTTGACAGCATCCTTGTAACATGGGCATTGCTCGGTCCGGTTTTTATGATTGCAAGACCTGTCATCGCTTTAATAACCGGAATATTCGGCGGAGTCGCCGTTGATTTATTCGACCATAAAGATTCCGCTATTGCCGAAACTGATGACGAGGAAGATTCCTCAGAAAACAAAAGCAAACTTATAACCGGTTTCAGGCACGCCTTTATCGTTCTGCCTCGTGACATCGGCGCAGCGATGCTGATAGGCCTTGTGATAGCGGCGATTATTTCAGTCGCCGTGCCGGACGATTTTTTCGCCAACAAAATCGGAACAGGAATCAGCGCTATGATTTTGATGATGTTCGTCGGCATACCGCTTTATGTCTGTGCGACGGCTTCTGTACCGATAGCGGCCGCTCTTATCGCAAAAGGTTTGTCTCCCGGTGCCGCTCTTGTATTTCTTATGACAGGTCCTGCGACGAACGCGGCAGGCTTTGTAATGATTTGGAAAATTCTGGGCAATAAAACCGCGATTATCTATATTATTACCGTCGCAATTTGCGCGTTAGTGTCAGGCTTGCTCCTTGACGTTATGTTTACTGATTTAGGCAGTCAGATTCACGGCCATTTTCATAAGATGAGCGCAACGCCGATTGAACACATCAGCGCAGTAATTCTGCTTGCGGTGTTGGCGTTTGGAATTTACAAAAAATATAGAAAAAGTTGATAGTTGTCCGTCGCGGCTTGTTGGTAAAAACCGGCAGTTTTTTGTTTGACAGCATATAAGTGATAATCTATACTTAAATTATGCTTTCCTCGCAAGTTAGACAAATTGTTAAATCCTGTGCTGAACAGTACGGAGTCGAGAGGGTATGGCTGTTTGGCTCAGCAGTAAAAGATGAAAAACACGCTAAAGACTTTGATTTTGCGGTCGAAGGACTGTCTCCAGAGAAGTTTTTTGATTTCTACGGCAGATTGTTTTTTGATCTGCCAAAGCCTGTTGACCTCATTGACCTTTCACAGAATCTTCCAATTGCTTCCCTGATACGCAGGGATGGGGTTTGTATATATGAGCGCAGAAGCTGATTATATAAAGGCTGAGCAGAAAAATATTCTACACACCGCGGCTATGATAAAACCACTGCTGTCAAAGCGTGATTTGTCGGAATATGAGGTTATCGCCCTGGGCAAATTGCTGCAGGATGTATATAGCGGCATTGAGCGAATATTATACAGCAGGCTGGAGAATAAAGGCGTAAAAGTTAAAAAGACCGAAAGCTAACATAAGGATTTACTGATTGCTGCAAAAAAGGATTCGGTTATATCCGAGGAACAATTTGAGGCATTTAAGAAACTTCTTCTATTCCGACATATGCAAATCCACGGTTATGGTTATATGCTCGACAAACAAAGACTTTTAGGGCTTGCCGGAAATGTGCCGTCTGTTTGTAAAAACTTTTTGGAAGAAATAGTTGAGCAGGAAGACTAAAACTTTCGATTGTGTTGAAATGAAACGCCGGGGCGCGGAATTAGTGCAAAAAACTCGATTATTGGGAAAAGAGAGCTGCTGCAATAATCAAAAGAATTAAGTATCGAATCCCGGCCTGACAAAAGAACGGGCATTTGGAAATACAGTTTCAACTTGCCGTAATAAGGCCTTTAACTTTATCAGTATGTCAAGAATCGCTTTTTCCTGCTCAGGAAAATAATTCAGCAAGCCGCCCCATGCCGAAATAGAACGCTCAATTCCTATAATCGCTACTTTCGCAGAACCATCGGCATCTTCCTGACAATATTCGATTTCTCCAAGTTCGCCATTCACTATCCCGCTTGCTGCCCGGCAAAGTTTAACGTATATCTGGTACTGATACCAGCTAACAACTTCAAGACAATCTTTTATCCTTATTGCTTCATCGACAGGTTTTGTGCCGGGAATCTCCGCTTGTAAATGCGTCAATAATTCCTGTGTTTTGTCTTCAATCAATTCTTTATTTGAATCTAACCATTTAGTAACCATTTTTGAATATTCAAGTGCGACTTTGCTGTACGGCTGCCCTTCTGAAAATTCGCGTACTTTTTCCTCGTGCTTTTCTGCTTCTTCATAGTCAATGGAATTAAGGTCAACGCCCATTTTTTCTGCTGCCTCTTTAGCCATTTCCATGGTTGCACTGAATATTTCCTGCATCTTATCCCAAAAAACCTTATTGCTTATATCTTTTGATTTGGGGCTGTCAAATTTTTCCTCGCACATTGCGTAATTCATACATCGCGACGTAAAAACGCATCTCTCGCACCATCTGTCACAATAATTATAAACCCCACTTATGAATTTTGGATTTTTCGCTAATTTTTCTATGTCTTTTTTATTCATTTTTTAGCTCTGCGATCTCTGTGTTCTCTGTGGCTAAAAAAAATATAGACTCTGTGGCTTAAATCAGAATTTTATCCATCATTCTCGGGAAAGCGATGCACTGGCGGATATGCTTTTCGCCGGTAAGCCAGGCAAGCGTTCTTTCGACGCCTAAACCAAAACCGCCGTGCGGAACCGAGCCGTATCTTCGCAAATCGAGATACCACTGGTAATTTTCAAGTTTATAGCCTTCTTCATTTATCCGCTCGAGCAGTTTTTCGTAAATATCTTCCCTGACCGAGCCGCCGATGATTTCGCCAAAGCCTGCCGGGGCGAGCATATCGAAATTCTGCACAACTTTTGCGTTTTCCGGGTCCTGCTTCATATAAAACGCCTTCGCTTCTCTTGGATAATGCGTTACAAAGACAGGTTTATCATGCATAAGCGAAATTATCGTCTCATCGCTGCCGCCAAGGTCCTCACCCCATTTGAATTCAGAGGCCAGTTTTGCGTGCTTTGGATTATTTTCTATTTTAGTCTCTATTTCCGCTAAATCGCTGCGCAGGTCAATAAGCTCGGACGCGATTTTATCCTGCCGCCACTGTTTAAGCTGACCTTTTGCCTCTGTTTCAAGAGCGGTGATTTTATTTTCAATATCCTGCTTTGCCTGTTTAAATTCGTTTAACTGTGCAGCTAAGAAATCCTGTGTTTTTTGGCTCGTCAGTATTTCAGAAGCCTGCGTATAAGTCAGCCGATAAAACGGCGGTGTGATTTTTTTAAGAGCATCGATATTCGCTCCCAACGTTTTAAGCTCCGCTTCATTTTTTTCGAGAACTTCTTTTATGATAAAGGAAACAAAATTTTCAGCGATTTCCAAAAGTCCCGGCAAATCTACAAACGCAACTTCCGGCTCGACCATCCAGAATTCGGTCAGGTGTCTGCGGGTTTTGCTTTTTTCCGCTCTGAAAGTCGGCCCGAAACAATAAACTTTGCCGAAACTTAGTGCTGCACATTCGAGATGTAACTGTCCCGTCTGTGTCAGAAAAGCAGGCATTCCGAAATAATCGACATTAAACAGACTCCCCGCCTCTTCGCCGACAATGCCGGTGAGAATAGGCGTATCAATCAATGTAAAACCATTATCGTTGAAAAACTGCCTGATGGCATTTACCAGCGTATGGCGAATTTTGCCGATGCACCACGGCATTTGCGAACGCAGATGTAAATGACGATTTTTTAAAAGAAAATCTATGCCGTGCTGTTTCGGCGTAATCGGATAATCCATCGATTCGCACATAACTTTCGCATCGGTAACGGCAAGTTCGTAACCGCCGACGCTTCTGTCATCGGCTCGCACCGTACCGGCCAAAGTAAGAGAAGATTCCGTACTAAGATGTGCCAACTGACGGAATAATTCTTCCGAAACGCTGGTCTTTTCGATAATACACTGGCACAATCCGCTTCCGTCACGAACGACGAGAAATATTACCTTGCCGCCGGGCCTTGAATGGTAAACCCATCCGCCGATGGTAACTTCTTTATCGACATGGTTTTTTAAATCCGAAATCCTCGTAAGATTTTTAAGCATCTTTAAACCTTTATCTTAAAAACAACTTTTATAACATCTTCCGGTTTATTTGTCTGGCAGCCGGGCATATGGGCGTCGCTGGGCCAGAATATCGCAAAGCTGCCTTTGGTCATATTAAGAAAAGTTACATCGCCGTCGGCAAAGAAAAATTCGACATCTTTTTCCTCACTGTAAGGCGTATGTATCTTTAGTTGATTTGCCGGCTCATAGCCGATTTGTTCTTTGCCTTTGGCGATAAACTGCAGGTCAATGTATTTCCTGTGCGCCTCGATTTTTTCCATCGGCGGTTTGGTTCGGTATCGCTGAACCATATAAAACAGGCTGTCGCCA
This sequence comes from Phycisphaerae bacterium, assembly GCA_041652575.1. Taxonomy (NCBI): domain Bacteria; kingdom Pseudomonadati; phylum Planctomycetota; class Phycisphaerae; species Phycisphaerae bacterium. Next base: position 41,109 of record JBAZHC010000006.1, read on the forward strand.
TCAATAGAATATTTGCCGTCTGGAATTTTCTCAAAATCGGTTTGGGCCGCTATTTTCATCGCATCGGCGATTCGAGGAGAAAGTTGACTGTAAAGCTTGCAGTTCCCTATGGCGTCCAATATCATTATTTTATTGTCCCTGCGGTCTTTCCGGCGTGATTATCCCCGCTACAATATAAGTTGCTACCAGCGGCAGTATGGCCGTAATCAGGCACAGGAAAACAAGAAGCAGTCTTATCAGTGTCGAATCAATTCCTGTCATGTCGCTGATTCCGCCGCAAACACCCAGAATTTTCCTGTCCGTTTTTGACAAATAAAGTTTTTTCATTTTTTATTAACCTTTAAATTTTTTATATATCCAGTTTTTCGCGCAGATATTGTTTTACCTGCGAGATATTTATTCTTTCCTGCTTCATACTGTCGCGCTCGCGAACGGTTACGGTCTGGTCCTCTTTCGTCTGGCCGTCAACTGTAATGCAGAAAGGAGTACCGGCCTCATCCTGCCTGCGGTAGCGTCTGCCGACTGCGGACTTTTCGTCATAGAAGCAGGAGAAATATTTTTTCAGGTCGTCATAAATTTTCGTGGCGATTTCAGGCATTCCGTCTTTCTTGACAAGCGGAAATATCGCGGCCTTTATCGGCGCGATAGCAGGATGAAAACGCAGCAGATTCCGGGTTTCGCCGTTGACCTCTTCCTCATCGTAAGCGTCAACCAGAAACGCAAGACAGCTCCGGTCGATTCCGGCGCTTGGCTCGATTACATAAGGAACAAACCTCTGCTTTGCTTCTTCGTCAAAATACGACAGCGGGCCTTTCTGATAATCTTCCGACTCGCTGTTAAGGTCAATCTTCGACAAATCTCCCTTCTTCTCGTACCATGCATTTAGAGTTCTCATTCCTCTCTGGTGCTGACGAAGGTCAAAATCGGTTCTGTTTGCAATTCCTTCAAGTTCCTGCCAGTCGCCAGAACCGAACGGGAATTTATATTCGACGTCAACGCAGCCCTTGGCGTAATGGGCAAGCTCGTCTTTCTCATGCTGGCGAAGCCGAAGATTTTCTTTTTTCATTCCCAGATTCAGATACCAGTTAAATCGAACCTCTTTCCAGTGCTCGTACCACTGCTCGTCCGTTCCCGGTACGCAGAAAAATTCGATTTCAGCCTGCTCGAATTCCCTTGTCCGGAAGATAAACGCCTTTGTCGTAACTTCATTTCGGAAACTCTTTCCGATTTGCGCTATGCCGAAAGGTATTTTTATCCTTGTCGTATCGAGAACGTTCCGGAAGTTTACAAAAATTCCCTGAGCGGTTTCCGGCCGCAGGAATATCGTCATCGAATCGTCAGTATTGGCGCCCATCTGCGTTTCAAACATCAGGCGAAACGGCATCGGCTCTGTGAAATTACCGACAGCGCCGCAACCCGGACAAACTTTGCCCGCAAGACCTTCTGCGGTTTTATTTTCCGCATTGGTCAAATGGTCAACTCGGCTTCGGACGTTGCACTTTTTACAAACCGTTACGATGTCCGCGAATTTATCGGCGTGTCCCGATGCCTTCCAGACCAATGGATGCATAAAGATGCTGCAATCCAGACCGACAATATCGTCCCTCATCTGGACTGTGCTTTTCCACCAGGCATTGCGGACATTGCGTTTGAGTTCCGAGCCTAACGGGCCGTAATCATAGCAGCTCGCCAGTCCGCCGTAGATTTCGCTGGATTGGAATATAAAACCTCGCCTTTTGCAAAGCGATACAATGTCGTCGAGTTTGGTCAATTTTGCCATAATGCCTTTCCTGATTAAAACTGTATATTATATTGTCAATTCGCCCCAATTACAAGGCCGATAAACAAAAGGATTTTACTTGTTTTCCGCCCTGTTTTATGTAAAATTAATATGTATCTGTTTTTGGAGAACTTGAAATGACCACCGTTGATTTTGGCGTCAGCCAGGAAAAAATAGCAGATTTTTGCCGCAAATGGAAAATTATGCAATTGTCAGTTTTTGGCTCTGCCGCGCGGGGACAACTTCGCCCTGACAGCGACCTGGATTTATTAGTTGTTTTTGAACCCGATGCCAATTGGAGTATGTTCGACCATTACCGCATGGAAAACGAACTGGTTATATTATTCGCCAGAGAAGTTGACCTTGTCAATCGCCAGGCCGTAGAAGAAAATCCAAACTGGATTTGCCGCAAGGAAATTCTCAACAGCGCAAAGGTAATCTATGCAGCGTAACATGTCTTTACTTTTGGATATGACCACTGCCTGTCGCCAGATTGCCTGCTTCGTTGACGAAATGGATTTCGAACAATTTAGCAAAGACCAGAAAACACAATCCGCTGTAATTCATCAGTTTCTTGTTATTGGCGAGGTTGCCAAACTGCTTTCAGAAGATTTCCGCAAGGCAAACGCTGATTTCCCATGGTCGGCAATGGCTCGTATGCGGGATAAACTTATCCACCACTATCGTGGTGTTGACCTGCATGAAATATGGAAAGCCGCAAAGGTGGAAGTTCCTCGTCTGTCTGCGTTTTTGGAAAAGTATTTGCCGCAAAAAGAAAATTAATTGGCTTTTTCGACCATTGTTTATAAAATCGTATAAAAGTTAATATTGATGTGACAGGGGAGCCTCAGGAATGGGGCTGAGAGGTCCCTAAGGGACGACCCTTCGAACCTTTAGCAGCGGTAATTCCTGCAAGGGAGGCACAAGACAAAAAAATCTTGACGCAGTCCTTTTCGCAGGCTGCGTTTTTTATTGGCAGATATATGGCAAAATTGAGTTGTGAACAATTCGAGGCGATGCTCATCGAACGCCACGGTGAGTCTGTGCACCAAAAATTAAAATCCGCGACAGTCGGAATCGCAGGACTCGGCGGCCTCGGCTCGAATGTCGCTATTTCGCTTGCCCGTATCGGCGTAGGGAAACTTGTGATTGCGGATTTTGATTTAGTAGAACAAAGCAACCTTAACCGCCAGCAATATTTTATCGACCAGCTTGGAACAAATAAAGTCGCAGCCATGAGTGAAAATTTAAGGCTGATTAATCCGTATATCAAAATCGACGGCCATCAGGTAAGATTAACACCTGATAATGTCCCGATAATTTTCCCGGATTGTCTCATTATCGCCGAGTGTTTCGACAAGGCCGACCAAAAGCAAATGCTCGTCGAAACCGTACTGAATAAAATGGATAATGTTAAGATTGTCGCGGTTAGCGGATTGGGCGGTTACGGGAAAAGCAACGAAATCCAGACTCGTAAAATTTCGGACAGACTGATAATGATCGGCGACGGCAACAGCGGAATAGAATCAGGTTTAAGTCTCATGGCCCCTCGCGTGGCGATTGCCGCAGGCCATCAGGCCAACGCGATTGTGGAATTAATAATTGACGGTTGAATATTATGGCAGTATTAAAAATAAATGGTGAAGACAAAACTTTCGACGGGGCCCTGCCGGAAACGCTTAAGGCACTGCTCGAATTTCTCAGCGTGAACGAAGCTACCGTTGTTGCGGAAGTGGACGGCCGAATTATTGCCCGCGGTAATTTTCAAAAGACGACTCTTCACGATGGGCAGAAAATTGAACTTATCAGATTTGTAGGCGGCGGATGATATATGAAAGATAAACTTATTATAGCAGGCAAAGAGTTTCATAGCCGGTTATTTATCGGCACAGGTAAATACGCCTCGAACGAAATTATGGCTGAGGCCATCGAAGCATCCGGAACCCAAATGGTAACAGTCGCTCTTCGGCGGGTCGATATCCAGAATCCGCAGGATAATATGCTGGCCGCTATCGACAGAAAAAAATATCTCCTTCTGCCGAATACTTCCGGCGCAAGAAACGCCGATGAGGCGGTTCGCCTGGCAAGACTTGCAAGAGCCGCGACTGAAATAAACTGGCTCAAACTTGAAGTTACGCCCGACCCGTATTATTTGCTGCCCGACCCGGTTGAAACATTAAAGGCCGCCGAAATTCTCGTAAAGGAAGGTTTCATTGTCCTGCCTTATATAAACGCCGACCCTGTGCTGGCAAAAAAACTTCAGGACATCGGCACTGCGACGGTTATGCCGCTTGCTTCGCCGATTGGCTCTAATCAGGGCCTGAAAACAAAAGCCGCGATTGAAATAATTATCTCGCAGGCGATAGTTCCCGTAGTCGTCGATGCCGGCCTCGGTATGCCCTCTCACGCGGCAGAAGCTATGGAAATGGGCGCAGATGCCGTGCTGATTAATACCGCCATCGCAACAGCAAACGACCCGGTAAAGATGGCCGAGGCTTTCAAAAAAGCAGTGCAGGCCGGCAGAGAAGCATTTGAAGCCGGCTCAGCAGGCGAAAAAAAACAAGCTGACGCTTCAAGTCCGCTTACCGGATTCTTAAGAGACTAAATGGATATCCAAAAAGCAATACACGATGATACAGGTTACAGTCCCGAAAGACTGGAAGCGTTAATGTCTCCGGAATCGCAAAATTATCTCGAACAGATGGCGCAAAAAGCCCGTCAGATTACACGTCAGCGTTTCGGAAATACAATCCAGCTTTACGCCCCGCTGTATGTCTCCAATTTTTGTGTCAACAGTTGTCCATACTGTGCTTTTAATGCAAAAAGTAATCTGCCACGCAAGAGACTCAGCGTTGAACAAGCCTGCAAAGAAGCCGATATCCTCGCCAATGAGGGATTCAGGCATATATTGATTGTCAGCGGAGAGGATACAAAATTCGTAACTATTCCTTATCTTGTCGAGCTTTCGAAAAAACTGCGTGAAAAATTCAGCTCTATTGCAATCGAGATTTATCCTGCTTCGACAGAAGATTACGAAAAACTTTTCGCCACCGGCGTTGAAAGCATCGCTATATATCAGGAAACCTACGACCGCACCGATTACGCCAAATTCCACAAAACCGGCCCCAAATCAGATTACGATTGGCGACTTGATACTCTTTCGCGGGCAGCCGCAGCAGGCTTCAGGAGTCTGGGGCTTGGCTTTTTAATCGGCCTAAGCGATTGGCGAACTCAGACCGTCGCGCTGGCAGAGCACGCAAATTTTCTTATGAAAAAATACTGGCAGGCGAGAGTCTCCTTTTCTTTTCCGAGAATGCGCCCTGCCGAAAACGTTGACGAAAAACTTTTTAAGCATATGATTAGTGATACTGAACTTGTTCAGATAATGATTTCGCTTCGATTATGTTTTCCGGATTCCGAGATAGTGATGTCGACCCGTGAATCGCCGCGTTTCAGGGATAATATGGCTCAGATTTGTGTAACTCGAATGAGCGCAGGCAGTAAAACAAACCCCGGCGGTTATGCCGAGGAAGATGCGTCGCTGAAACAATTCGAAATCGCTGACGATAGAACCCCACGGCAGGTATCTTCGATGCTGAAATCTAACGGCCTCGAAGCTGTCTGGAAAGACTGGGACGCCGCCTTTATTGGAAAGGATTGAAACAATGCAGGATTGTAAAATTCCGACCATCGACCAGTGTTATGAGCTGCTGGAAAAATGCTATGTACCCAAACACATTATTCGGCATTGTGAAATAACAGCCGATTTTGCCGCTTCTCTCGCTGAAAAAATCGCCGCCAACGGCACAAGTGTAAATGTCGATTTTGTACACAGGGCCTGTCTGCTGCACGACATTCTGAGAAGTTGCGATTTTAACAAGCCGCTCGACGAAATATTCGATGAGCCGATAAGCCCGCAGGACAGGGAAAACTGGCAGTTGTTAAATGAAAAATATAAAGGTCTCTGCCACGAAGACGCCGCTTATGAATTACTGAAAAACGACTGGCCTGAAATCGCCCTGGCGATTAAAAAACACGCGTACAGAACGCTGATTGACGAGACTTTAAGGCCGCGGACAATCGAGGAAAAAATAGTCTATTACGCCGACAAACGCGTTATGCACGATAAAATCGTCCCGCTTTCCGAAAGGCTCCAGGAAGGCCATAGAAGAAATCTCCGCCCCGACTGCCCGAAGATTGTCGATACGGATTATGTCGATTCGCTTATTTTCGAGCTTGAACGCCAGTTGCTTGCACTTACAGAACCTTCCGAGGATGAAAATTGAGTCAGACCTGGACAATACAAAAACTTCTCGACTGGATGGTAAGTCATTTCACTGAAAAGAAAATCGACTCGCCGCGCCTCACCGCAGAACTGCTTTTATCTTTCGTGCTGGGCCTTGAAAGAATACAGCTTTACATGCACTTCGACAAAGAAGTCGACAAACCGCATCTCGATAAACTCCGCGCACTCGTCAAACGCTGTCTCGAAAACGAACCGGTCCAGTATTTAACCGGCAGGTGTGAATTTTATTCTCTCTCACTGAAAGTCTCCCCCGACTGCCTGATACCAAGACCTGAAACGGAACTGCTCGTCGAAAGAGCGATAGAATTTTTGCGCACCCGCAGCGGCACACAGCACGTCTGCGACCTATGCACGGGCAGCGGCTGCATTTCGGTTACAATAGCGAAAAATTTTCCAGACGCGAAAATTATCGCCACCGACATCTGCGACAAGGCCTTAAGTGTCGCCGCCGAAAATATCGCAAAATACAACCTTGGCCAAAGAATCGAACTTCTGCATGGCGATTTATTTGCACCGATAATCAGCCGGCTCGATGTCAAAGAATTCGACTTGATTGTCTGCAATCCGCCTTATGTCAGCATACCAGAATATGAAAAACTTGACGCGAAGGTCAAAAACTACGAGCCTAAACTCGCTCTCGACGGCGGAGTTGACGGTCTCGATATCTATCGAAGAATTGCTGAGCAGGTAAGCGCCCATTTGAAAAAAGACGGCGTTCTTTTGCTCGAAATCGGCTATCTGCAGGGACAAGCCGTCCGAAAACTGCTCGAAGAAACGAAAATCTTTAATCCCATAAAAATTGAAAAAGATTTCAGCAATAACGACAGAGTCGTAACCGCCGTAAAAGGTTAAAAACAAAACCTATTATTGACAGTTCATCCCCTATTGGTTAAATTATCACCTTAACGCTCTATTGTCATTTCGAGCGAAGTCCCGATATTTCGGGACGTAGTCGAGAAATCTCGTTTAGTATATTGTAGGGTGGGCTTTAGCCCACGCCGTGAAGGTATCGAAAAATGAAAATCTCTCTAAACTGGCTTAAGGATTACGTACCGATAACTGAATCTGCGCAGGAGCTTGCCGTTCTTTTAAGCAATCTCGGCTTTAACACGGAAAGCATCGAGCAGCTCGCCGACGATGCGGTTATAGACATTGAAATCACCAGCAATCGTCCGGATTGCCTTTCTCATATCGGCATAGCCCGTGAAATCGCCGCCGCTACTGGCCGGGAACTAAGCCTGCCGAAAATAAAATTTGAGCCTCTCAAAAAAGACATATCTTCCCTGATTAGTGTCGATATCGCCGAGCCTGCTCTTTGCGGCAGATACACCGCCAGAATTATTGAAGGCGTGAAAATAGGCCCGAGTCCTTCCTGGATGACCAAGCGTCTCGAAGCCATCGGTCTTCGCAGCGTTAATAACGTCGTTGACGCGACAAACTATGCGATGATGGAAACCGGCCAGCCGCCCCATGCTTTCGACTATAATAAAATCAAAGGCGCCAAAATCATTGTCCGTCTCGCAGTGCAAAACGAAAAAATCGTAAGCATCGACGGCACAAACTGTGTACTTGCGCCGGATATGCTTATCATCGCCGATTCAGCAGGCCCTGTCGCTATCGCCGGCGTTATGGGCGGTATCGAAACTGAAGTCAGTGATACTACCACGAATATTCTTCTTGAGGACGCATCGTTTAATCCTGTAATCACCAGGAAAACCTCGCTAAACCTAAACCTGCCCAGCGAAGCGGCCTACCGATTTGGCCGAGGCGTTGACATCGAACAGATTGACTGGGCATCCCAGCGAACCGCCCAGCTCATCGCCCAGGTCGCAGGCGGAAAAATTGTCGAAGGCGTAGTTGACGCATATCCCGGCAAAATCCCCAACCACCGTATGGTTACTATGAGATTCAGCAGGGTCAAAAAACTGCTCGGTATCGATATCCCGCAGCAGTCGATTTTTGAAATTCTCCGCGGCCTTTCGTTCAGCCCACAAAAACCGGAAAACGATAAGATTCTCTGTACAATTCCGACATGGCGGCCCGACATCACAAGGGAAGTAGATTTGATTGAGGAAGTCGCCCGCGTTCACGGCTTCGACAAAATAGCCATACGTCAGAAAATCAATATTGAAGTAACTCCCGTTGACGAAAGACAGCAGATAATCGGCAGGGCAAGCGGTTTTCTTAACAGTTGCGGTTTTTACGAAACAATAACGCCCGGCTTCAACAGCGAGACTATCGCCAAACTGATAACCGGCAAAACATCGGATACCCACCTTGTCGTACAGGACCAAAGCAGCAGAACTGCAAATCTTTTGCGAAGTTCGCTCATTGGCTCTTTACTCGAGACTCTCGCGAGAAATTACAATGCAGGCAATAAGAATATAAAAATTTACGAACTGGCAAACGTATTCAAAAAACTTCAGGACGGCTCGCATTCTGAAAACAGTTCTTTGGCCGCTCTTTGCGATGATGATTTTAGAGTCCTGCGAGGTGCGATTGAAGGCGCGATAAAGGCCGTTGACTCCTCGGCAAAAATCGTATTCAAACCGGCAGATGTATTCTGGGCCTCTACCGGCGCCGACATAATCGTAAATGATGTTGTTATCGGCTCTGCCGGCGCTGTAAAAGACCGGATACTCACGGCCCTTGATATCAAAACGCAAGTGGTTTGCGCCGCCGAGATTAATTTTGATAGTATCACGGCTTTAAAAGCCGGGCAAATCAAAGCAAAACCTCTGCCGAAATTCCCGGCCATCACCCGCGACCTGTCCCTAATAGTTAACGAGCAGGTTCAGTGGTCGCAGATAGAAAATATTGCGTTGTCGAAAGCTCCATCCGAGCTTGAGGAATTGAAATTCGTCGGCATTTACAGGGGCAAGCCAATCCACACCGGCAAAAAGAGCGTTACAATTTCGCTCTGCTTCCGCGACGAAGACGGCACGCTGAAACACGAAATCGTTGACAACTGGCAAAAAAACATCGTCTCTGCCCTATCGTCAGCTATCGGCGCCGAACTCCGCCTTGCGTAATTACAACCGCTTTCTTATGCGAATGCTTTTTCGATAATCGAATGCTTCGGTGGTTTCGTTACGAAGCTGACTAATGGTATCACGATAAACGGCACAATCATCGCTGCGCTGGCGGCAATCGGAGAATTTTTTGCGCCGAACCAATAATACAGAGTCGTATTTATCACCAGTGCCGTTATCATTCCCGCCACCACGCCGGTATGCGTCGCCCGTTTCCAGTAAAGACCGTAGAAGAACGGCGCCATAAACGCACCTGCCACCGCTCCCCACGACAGGCTCATAAGCTCAACTATGAACGAAAACTGGTACCTGGCGACAAAATACGATACTACCACAAACACCGCGCTTAAAAATCTCATCATCGCCAGAGACTTTTCCTTTGAAACATTCGGATTCACATGGCCCTTGTAAAGGTCGATTGCCACCGACGACGCCGAGACAAGCACCAGCGACGAAAGCGTGCTCATCGATGCCGACAGTATCAGCAGCAGTATCACTGCCATCAATCCGCTCGGCAGATATTTTGTCAAAAGTTCCGGTATCATCCTGTCGAAGTCCGGCCCTGCGGCCCCCATCGGCGGAGTATCATAAAATATATGTGTCAGCGAACCGACATAATATGCCGTAAAAGAGATTAAGACCGCAAAGATAGTTGTAATCAAAGCCGCCTTATTGATGACCGCTTCGTTTTTAATAGCGTAAAATTTCTGTACCATCTGCGGCATACCCCAAACGCCGAACGATGTCATAAACACAAGCGCGCCCAGCATCAGTATGCTCGGCTGTTTTCCAGCCGGCAGTGCGCTGTGCCATTGATTATACCTTTCAGTTGCCGCCCGGATTGCTCCGCCAATGCCGCTCGTTCCCGCGACTTCAGCAGCCTTGCCGCTGAGGATAATCACCATAAGAATCGAACCGAATATCATAATAATGCCCTGCACAAAATCCGTCAGCGTCACCGCGAAATATCCGCCGAGTATCAGGTACAAACCCGTAATTGCAATCATAACCAAAAGCGCGTAATCATATTTGATATGAAAATTGGCCTCGAACAGATAACCCAAACCTTTGAATACCGACGCCGAATATGGAATAAGGAAAACAAATATAATCATGGCGGCAAACATTTTTATATATTTGCTGCCGAACCGCTCATGCAGAAATTCAGGCATAGTCATCGCGTCGAGATTATGCGTCATTCTTCTCGCTCGTCTGGCGAGTATGAGCCACGCCGCGGTTGTACCTATAAAGGCGTTCCCTGCCGCGATTGCTAAACCTTTTAAACCGTATCCCCATCCGATTTTCCCGCCGAATCCTATAAACACCACGGCGCTGAAGTATGTTGTTCCGTATGCAAATGCAGAAATCCACGGTCCGACCGTTCTGCCGCCGAGAAAGAAATCGTTAAGAGTCATTGTTTTCCGCATCCCCCAGACTCCGATAGCCGACATTCCAAACAGGAAAATTCCCAACAGAACAATACTCGCCGTCATGCTTTATCTCCTTATGAATAACTGGTTCCTGATTATTTCTACCTTTTTGTATTTTATCGACAAATTCCGGATTTTACAGCACTTTTTTAGCATACTCGCAGCCACCCTCTTCGAAATTAGTAACCGCAAATTCCCCCCTGTATTTTCTCGCCGCCTTATCGTAAGCCTTTGCTGCCTCTATTTCGTCATCAAAATAGCCTAAAAATATTCTTTGCCCTTTATGTATCAGCACAGCGTAAAATTTCTGATGTACATTATGCCATCGAACGCCTTTATATCCGGATTTTCCCCTATTGAATCCCTGCCTGTTACTGAGATTATTTTCCGCTTTTGTAACTGCCATTAAATTTGCTTTACGGTTATCGAGCCCCTTATGGTTTTTATGATGAACGACAAGATTTCCCTCCGGCCGCATTATCATCCTGTGCATTGATATTGTTTTCTTACCGCTTTTATGCTCTGCGTAGCAGTTATATTTATCTTCTTTTGCGTACCATTTTATTAAGTTTACTTTTTCAAAATCTTCAGGGTCAACGATTGCGTACTTATTTTGCGTCAGTTTTATTTTCCGAAACGGATGCCCGTATTTCCATTTCCTATAGCGCAGCAGTACCCACACGCCAATGCGAGCAATGAACGTTGGATAATGAATTTGAAAATTGATTTTTGGCATAAGAAACCTCTTATTAAAAACCCAACAGAGCCCAAGCGACAGCGCAGGGAGAATAAATATTCAGGTTCAGAGCGTTAGCGCGGGGTGGTTTGTTTAATTAATTTCAATTTTGGTAATTGGGTTTTGTTTAGGATTTAGATATTAGGGTTTCGGATTTCCATAGTTAGATATACATTTTTTGTTGTTTTTTTGCCTAACTATGGCTGTATTTTACCATATTTTTAATAAAAGTCAAACGAAAATTTGCAAATTTTGCGTAAATTTTCGCCCTGAGCTTGTCGAATGGGTCAAGAAAAAACCATATTTTTCAAAAAAATCGAGGTTTTATAGCAACGATTCAATATTTTATTCCAAATTATTCTTTCTTTAATGGCATTAGTAATATTTTAATAGAAAATAAAAGATTTTTTATTGACAAATATATGCGATATATACATACTACCAGAAATTATATGTTAAATATCTCAAAGGATTTGATATGGTTAAGCAAAAAGTTGAGGGAGAAAGTAAACAGGAAAAATTTAAAAGAGTTGCTTCACTACGAACACAGAGAATCTTGAATGATTTAAGATTGCTGGGTAATTGTTCAAACAGTTCGGTTTATGCTTATACTCAAGAGGACATTTCAAAAATTTTCGGTGCAATCGATCGAGAGCTTAGACGCGTGAAGCTTTTATTTGATAAACCCAAGAATAATACTTTCAGCTTATGAGGAAATCAAATGACCGACAAAGAAAAAGTTGAGAAATTAAAATCTTTTGACCCTGCAAAGTATAATTCCATTGATCTTGATAGATTGGTTATTTATACAGTAACTAAACTCGGGGAATACAAAATTGAACTTTCTCTTGAAAATATAATCGTTGGAGCTTTCAAACTTTTCCCAAAAAAGTTTTCTTTGGCTGGATATCCTGAATTCCCGGATGCTACGCGCATTGAGAAGTCTTTGTGGCGATGTAAAACTAAGAAAAGTAGGAAAAAACAGTGGATAGGCGGTAAAACACCACACGGATACTTAATTACGGATGAATCCAGAACTATTTCATCGCAAACTGAGGCTGAGTTATCTGATAGTATGCCCAAAAAACCCAAAAAAACCTCTACAAAAACACGAAGAACGGAAAGTATTCTTAAAGAAACGACAAATTCCTCTGCTTACATAAAATATATCAACGGGAAATCCGATTCTATTACAGAGGCCGATCTTTGCTATTTACTGCAAGGCACCTTGGATTCTACACGAGAAACTTTGAGAGAAAATCTTGTTTCACTTAAGAAATTTGCAGAGGAACTTGAACGTAAAGACATATTTAAGGTTCTTTGTTGGTTAGAAGAACATTTTAAAGATTTTCTAAGCGATAAAATAAAATAGGAGAAGTTCTTATGGTACGTGGAATTATCAAGGTTGACGTTAGACATACAATGCGAAATATTAGACAAGCAATGCAAGGCAATGTTATACGTGCACTTGTTGAATTAATTACAAACTCTGATGACAGTTACATCAGACAAGAAAGCAAAGGACGGACTGAGAATGGATCAATAGAAATTATTTACAAAAAAGATGGCTACCGAGGAATTTTTGCTGTTCGTGATCATGCAGAGGGGATGTCAATAGATGACGTTGAAAACAACCTTACTGGATACGGATCGGCAACCAGCGGGATGCAGACTGGTAAAAAGGTTCGTGGTTATTTTGGCCAAGGCGCTAAGGATGCCCTGGTAAGTATGATAAATGGTAAAATTCTCACTTTCAAAGATAACAAATTTGCTGAATGCAAACTCTTTGAAGAAGCGGATAAGCCTTGGTATGATATTAGCGGCCCTATACCTGCTACCCAAAAACTAAGAGATACCTATGGAATTAGTGGTAATGGGACTATTGCTGTTTTTGAAGCTGAACGAAAAGTCCCTCAATTTGACACCATCCATACAGAACTAGCCAATAATAGTCTTCTACGCAAAATAATGGTTAATCCAAACAGAAAAATACTCCTTATAGACGAACCATCAGGAAAAACTCGCCGTTTACAATATCAAATGCCAGAGGGAAGAGAAATATTGGCGGATGAATTTGTTATTGAATATGAAAATTATGAACCTTTCACAATTAGCCTTTCTATATGGCGTGCCGAGAAAGAACTCACTCAAAGAGGTGATGATAGAGATGGAGGTCTTTTACTTTTGGACGGAGAAGACATGGTATTGGGTATTTCTCTGTTCAAATATGATAATGAGCCACTTGCGGCACGTTTTTTTGGCGAGGTCCGGACAAATGGTTTCAGAGAACTACTCAAAAAAGAAGAACCCGTACTCAAACAAGACCGTAGCGGTATTGAGCCTCATCATCCATTTTGTGAAAAACTTATCGCAGAAATCGAAAAACGTCTCGAAAAAAGAGTAGAAGAAGAAAAATTACGCAAACAAAGAGAAGAGCAAACTAAGATTGATCCCGAAGAAAGACGCAGATATAAAAATGCCTTTAGTATTTTGAACGAAATTGCAGAAATAGAAGCACAAGCCGCCGAAAATCTTGGACAAGAATTGACTGGAAAAATAGAAGAGCCACCCAATGGTTTTCATCTCTATCCCTCATCTGCACAGATAACTGTCGGTAAACGTTATATTTTTGAGCTTCGTCTTAATACAATGACAATTCGTCATGGAACAATTATTAAAATTAAATGTACTAACTCGAAAATTCATATTTTAACACCTGAGATTAAGGTGGCGCTTGAAGATGATTATGGTATTTTACGTAAGTACATTACAGTTGAAGGAACCGAGCCAAATATTGAAGGTACTCTACAAGCAACTGCTGCGGACAAATTATCCCAGTCAAAAATTCTTGTGATTCCAGAAAAGGAAACTTTACTTGAGGAGGGTATGGGATTTCAGCCGGAATCTTTAACTTTACGCCCTAATAAACCTAGAAAAGTATGTTTACTAGTATATGTAAAAATAATAGAAGGGGGCAGTGAAATTAAAATATTCTCAGATAACAATGCTGTGCATATTTCACAAGATAAAATCGTCGTTAATGAAGCTGATGCAATAAGACATTTTGCTAAATACGACTTGGAAGTATGGGGTGATGGAGTAGGACAGAATGCTTTGATTACCGCTGAATGCGAGTCGCATATAGCTCTTTTAGAGGCACGTATTAAATCCCAAGAAGACACGACTGACAAAAAACACGGTAAGGGAATGTTTGACGAACCTGAACAAAATTATGAACCAGATCCACTTCAGCGAACTTCTTATAGTGCCGAAACCGGCAAAGTAATTATTTACGTGAATTTTCCTTCTGTTAAACATTATCTTGGTGATAAGTGTCAGTATCTGAAAACACTGCCTGCACAAGTCTTTGTTGCCGATTTGCTTGCCGAAAGGTGTTTCTTTGAAATAGCAAAAAAGAAAATGGAATCTAGCGGTGTAGCTGTTAGGCCTGAAGCCGTTTCTGATAGAATTCAAAGAGATGCTCAAGAACTTTCACTAAAATATGGTAAAAAAGTACATGAAGCATTGGTCGACCAAAAGCTTGTTAGCGAGGCAAAAGGTATCAACCAAACATAGTAAAAATCCTCTGTGGCCTCTGCCTGTCCACCATCTTGTCCATTCGTAGCCTTGGCGAAGACCCCTTTTGGGGTGTTTAGTTAAAGCAATACTTCGTGTTATCTTCGTGGTTATTCGTGGTAAAATTTTTAGTAGAACATCGTCTTAAAGCAATATCACCTCTGTCGAAGCGAAGCGGAGACCCCCGCGCTTAGTTTTCTCGCCACTGCGAAGGAAACTGCGGGGGGCGGTTACTCAATTAAAAACTAAAAATTCTCTTCATGTTCGTTGTGTATTTGCTTTAAGGCACAGCCGTGTAGCGGCAAAAAATTTAATTACAGGCCCGGTTGAAATTTATTTCAAAGAGGGTCTGTTTAAATTTTACAGTCCCAATTTTAGGGACTGCCTTAAAGCAATATCATCTCTGTGAGTTCTGTGAGCTCTGTGGCTAATAATTAAATCCGCATCATCCGCGCAATCCGCGGTTAATTTTATTGGTGCCTTAGTGCCTTTGTGGCTATAAGTTGAACGTATTTTTCCATATCGAATTTTCTCTCTAATCCTTTTGCGTTCATATATCTAACCTTGCCGAAAATAGGTCTCTCCGTCCAGGCCGTATCGTGCTTGCCGAAGCACCAGCAGATTCCCGCGTAACCGTTCGGGTCCCTGCCGTCCAGTTCGTATTTATTATTCAGATAGATTGCTGTCTTAAAGGCTTCGTTTGGATTTTTGCTCCATTCGATAATTTTTTTGCCCCAGTACATTCTCATATATCCGTGCATTTTGCCGGTGATTACCATTTCCATTTGCGCAGCGTTCCAATATTTATCGTGCGTTTGCGCGTTCTCCAATTGTTTCAGTGTATAGATGTATTGTCTTTTATCGCGCCTGTGAAAATTAAGCGTTCGCATCGCCCAGCCTGCCGTCGATTTAAGTTTGTCGTAATCCGAATTGTAATAGACAAAATTATGTGCCAGTTCGCGCCTTATAATCAGTTCTTCCAGATAGTGTTTCGCCCCTGCCCCGTCGTGTTTAAGGATTTCCAGTGCGATATACACCGGCGATATTTGTCCGAAGTGCAGGTACGGACTCATATTTGACAGGCCCTCTTTCGATGGGTCGTTACTGGTTTTGCCGTAGCCGGAAAGTTTGTCTTTTATGAATATTTTTAGAAGTCTTTTTGCTTCGCTTGTTCCGCCTTTGAAATAGTTTGTTTTGCTGACAGACTGGTCTATTCTGAGTTTTTTGATAACAGCGTCAGGAGCGCTGATATCCATACTTTTGAATTTCAGATTTAAAGAGCTTTTTATGCACTTTGATTGCGGCACTTTTTTCAGGAATTTTTTCAATTGTTTTGTAATTCTCGGCCTGATTGTCCTTGCCGAATATTCTTCTTTTTCGCAGGCAGTTTCCGGCGGCACTATCAGGTTAGTTTCTATTTGTGTTAGTCTGCAGTCGAGTTTCCTGGCTATCGCCCACCTGCATTTTTGTTGAAATTTCAGGTATCCTGCATCGACGATTATTTCACAGGCCTTTTGTGCGAAGGTTGGAACAATTTTTTCAAATCTTCCGCTTTGAATGACTAACCGTATATTTCGTATCTTTAGTGCCTGTTGAACTTCGACAAGTCCTTCGAGCATAAAGTGATAGCTCCTGGCATTTGCGTCAGGAAAATCAGGATTGATACAGAAAAGAACAATTAAAGGTTTTTCTGCATTGTTTGCCTGTTTTATTGCGTATTCGAGGGCATGGTTAAACTCAGTCCGTTGGGCCGTTTGCATCCAATAAACGACGAATTTGCCGCTTTTTATGGGACAGTTGTTGAGTGTTGTAATTCGTTCTTTTTCTAATGTCTTCATAACTGCTCTTTATGCCATTTTAAAAGTTGAAAAATCATAATTTCAACCAGGATTTACAGATGTTCCTTGTATTTTTTCAGCCGTATTTTGTCCCCGTTTACAGGCGTTATTATTATTTTTATCGGTTTTTTTCTAAAAAAGCCCTATTTGCAATTTTATCGGTATTCTACCGCTGTACAATCCCTAAGCGTATTAAAATCCATACCGGATTTGGCTTAAAAACCCAAAAACTTCGTTGAAAAATTATTTGAACAGAAATTTTTGCTTGACGTATAATAGGAGGAAATGTTATTTTAGATAACCCACACGTACCTCCTCCTCTTTAGGAGGCGCACACGGCATGGCGGTTTCTCTCCTCGGCCGCCTGCCATTTTTTTTGCGCTTATGTGGGCAGGTTGTTTTAGCGCCTAAATGAACGATTTTATGTTCATTCAGGTAAATGGGTTTTCGGGCTTGCGGGGCGGAAAATTTTGTCCAAAGTCAGGCAAACAATTTAGCTTGTTTTTACGTATAATAACTACAAGGGAAGTATCAAAACTTCTTTGATTTTTTTCTCCAGGGCGAGCGGCTGACCTCCTCGGTCGCTTGCCCATTGTTTTTTCAGCATATCCTCCACTTCAAAAACAGCCCGAAAGTGCCTTAACGCCAACCAAATAATTCATACCAATTCAGGTCCATACGTGGTAAAATTCCGCTTATGGCAAGTCATAACCTGGCAAAAATAAAAATAGACGACCTCGATATTCTCGGCTATTCGGTAGCGGGCGAAGAAACCGTTATCGGTATGCCGCAGCTCGACGTCTGCTTCGATATCGGCAAGTCGCCTGACCAGCTCATCAGTATAAATAATCTCCTTCTTACGCACGGACATATGGACCACGCGGCTGGAATAGCCTACTATCTTTCACACAGAAAATTCTGCGGACAAAAGCCGGGCACCGTACTGGCACCGGCAAATCTTATGCCCCCGCTGCAGGAAATCATCAACGCATGGGGAAAACTGGACGGCAATAAAATACCGGTAAGACTTATCCCTATGCAGGCGGACGAGGAATTCTATATCAAGCCCAATCTCCTTGTCCGGGCGTTCGCAACCAAACACTGCAAAGGGTCGCTCGGATTTACCGTCATCGAAAAAAAGAAAAAGCTGAAAGAAGAATATCTCGGCCTGAGCGGCAGTGAAATTGTTAAACTTAAAAAGCAGGATATAACGATAGACTACCCGGTCGAACTGCCGATAGTAACATACCTGGGCGATACGCGAGCCAATAACTTCGCGAAATTAGATTACGTCGTCAAAAGTAAAATCCTGATTGCCGAGTGTACATTCGTTGATAATGAACATATCGACCGTGCCCTTGCCGGCGACCATATGCATATCGATGACCTTGCCGAAATGCTCGCCGAACTCGATAACGAATATATAGTCCTGACGCACTTAAGCCAGCGGACACATATTATGGATGCGAAAAAAATCCTGAAGGAGAAATTGTCCCCTGCCGTTTACGCAAAAACAGTTCTGCTTATGGACAAAAGAAGCAGGCTGACAAATTCTTAGGCTCATTAACCATTAAATAACGCCGTTTTTTTATCAAAACAAGACATTTTTACTTGATTTTTACAGAAAAAGTCTTATAATATAGGCATATTTTTCGATTAAAGCCTGATTTTTCGAAAGAGCCCTAAAATGACAAAGAGAGAAAGCTGTTCTCAACGGTTGCGTTCTATGTATCAGCGTTTTTCATTTCTACTGCTGCTTTTGATTTTTTCTGTGAATGCCGTTCCGTTTATATCGGCATCTGAAAGATATGTCTATCCGCCGCCTGAGCAGCCATCTGACGGACTGAACGTAACCTTTGCCGGCGGAACTGTAATGTATCCAAACATTCAGGCCGCGATAGATGATGCCTGCGACGGCGATATTATTTATCTTGCGCCCGGCAGATATAAAGGCAAAGGCAACAGGGACCTTGATTACAAGGGAAAAGCAATTACAGTAAGCGGCCTTGACCCAAACGACCCTGATAAGGTGGCGGCGACAATAATAGACTGCAACGGAACAGAGACAGATAAACACAGGGGTTTTTATTTTCACACCGGCGAAGACACTAATTCCGTCCTTTGCGGAATTACAGTAACCAACGGTTTGCACGATTCGGGTTCAGCCATATATTGTGACCGGGGCAGCCCATATATTCATCACTGCAATATTATTTCAAATACAGCCAGATATGGCGGAGGTACCGCAATTAATGTTTATGGTTCCTCAATTTTGGAAAACAGTACTGTTACGGATAATAATACGGCCTATGCTGTTTATTCATATACTGATTATCGAGATAACAGCAATGCAATAATGATAAAAAATTGTATTATAAAAAATAATACCGGTTCCGGTATTAACTGCGGCGGCAGTACAGAAGTCGTAAATTGCAGGATAGAAAAAAATAAAGGATCAGGTATATATATGCGATTCGGGGGACGTTACACAACAGTAAAGATTTCCAATTGCGAGGTAATGTTTAATGGCACAACAGGAAATCAAGTCAACGGTGGGATTTTTAGCGCAAGCAGTACAGGCGTTTATATCGAAAATTCTTCAATTATAGGAAACATAGGAACCGGCATAGCACGATGTCAGGACGTTAATAATTGTTTCATAGGATATAATTCGGACAACGGCTTGTTATATTGTCAAAGAATTATAAATTCGAAAATTATTGGTAATGGCGGGGATGGAATATATTATCCAATCGGCATTAACGGTCCTTCACAGGTTTCAAACTGCGTTATCGCCAAAAATAAGAAACGAGGAATTTATTTTTATTACGGGACTCCTTATTTATCTAACTGCACAATAATCGATAATGACGGGGCAGGGGTTGAAATATATAAAGTGACGTCACTGAATATCACCAATTGTATAATCAGAGATAATTTCGGCGAACAGATTAAAGGGGCAACATCATCAACGAACATCACATATACCAATTCCTATAAATATTCCGGGGCTCCATGGCCTGAGAAAATACCTTATGATGGAACAGGCAATATTACTGCCGACCCTTATTTTGTCTCCAATGACGATTTTCATTTGAGGTCGAATTCCAACTGCGTTGACGCGGGAACAAATGATGCCAACTTTGTTACGGAAGTCAATGATATTGAAGGAAGTCCAAGAATTATTGACGGAGACGGAAACGGCACTGTAACGGCGGATATAGGCGCTTATGAATATAATGCAAATCAGCCTGTTATATCCGCATGGGCGGACAGGATAGTATGTCTTAAAAACGCAGGCAATCAGACAGAAGGAAAGATATATATAAAAAATGCAGGGACCGGTACGCTCGATTATGAAATTGTTTCAGATAACAACTGGCTGACTATTATTACTCCGCAGGGTACGTCTGCCGGTGAGATTCAGGAAGTGAATGTTTCGATTGATGCCAACAATCTGGATTTGGGCGATTATATTTGCACAGTAAAAATATATGACTCCAATGCAGCGAATAACCCGACAGACTTGTGGTTTTGTGTGCATATAGGAAGCCTGTGGACTGTCCCGACCGATTGTAATACTATTCAGACAGCAATAAACGCGGCAAGCAGTTGCGATTATATCTGCGTTATGGATGGCAATTACACCGGGCCGGGAAACAGAGATATTGATTTTCTTGGAAAAAATATCGTTCTTTACAGCGAAAACGGCCCGGAAAATTGTATTATAAACTGTGAAAATGTTGCGGATGGTTTTAAAATCATTTCGCACGAAACAGAAGCCGTTCTCGATGGCTTTTCCATTATTAATGCATTTGATAAAGCTGTTAGTTTAGATTCTTCCAGCCCGCTGATTACAAACTGTATTATCTCTAACAGCAAATATGGTGTTTATATGCGGTATTATGGCAGCCCCACAATCACAAACTCAAGATTTAATTGTGCTTATGCTGGAATATACGGCAGTTACAGATACTTCACTATTAAAAACTGTGAATTTTCAGAATGCGGGATTTTAGTATGTACTGGCGAAAAACTCCTCGTTAAAAATTGCAATATTACTTCAACTCGTTTTCCCTCCGATTCAGGAATCCACTGTGGAAATACCGAAGAAGTAATCATTGATAGGTGCTCTATCTATGGCTGTGAAGAAAGCGGAATTATACTCACTGCTGTGGGGGAATTCCAGATAAGCCATTCAGATATACGAAACAATGCATTTTATTTTATGTCTCGGCATGCAGGAATTGACCTTGGATATATCGGGCATGGATTAATATCAAATTGCATCATAACCAATAACATGTCTAATTCGGAATTCCACTATGGTTCTCCATGTGGTGGAATAGTTATATACTATGATGCTAATATTCTTGTGCAAAACTGTTTATTGGCAGCAAACACTTATGCTTGTTTTGCCGGTTACCGGTGTAAGGTGCAATTTGAAAATTGCACCTTTAACAATAATCGGGATTGTCTTCTCTGGTGCAATGACGGTCCTGATGTTAGTTTTAAAAATTGCATCTTATGGGAAGATGGAGATTTGATTCATCAGGAAGGAACTCCGGACGCGATAATAGATATTTCTTACAGTAATGTTCGCGGCGGATGGGAAGGTGTTGGAAATATCGATACAGACCCTTGTTTTGTCGATGCCGGTTATTGGGACGCCAATGGCACGCCGAGCGACGCAAATAACGATTTCTGGGTTGACGGCGATTATCATTTGAAGAGTTTTGGCTGGCGATGGAATCCGTCCGAACAGGAGTGGGTCTTTGACAGGGTAACGAGCAGATGTATCGACGCCGGTTCGCCGGGCTGGCCTTTAGGTAATGAGCCTTTAACTATATCGGAAGACCCGGAAAACGAATGGGGCGAAAATCTGCGAATCGATATGGGCTGTTACGGCGGAACCGCAGAGGCGTCGATGCCGCCTTACGATTGGGCATTATTATCCGATATGGATAACAGCGGCAAAGTTAATTTCGCGGATTATTCTTATCTGGCACAATTTTACAGTTCATCCGGCGAAAAAATAGACGGCGATTTGAATCGCGACGGGCAGGTAGATTTCGAGGATATAAATTTAATTGCCGCCGACTGGCTCTGTTATACAGACTGGGCCTACAGCAGGTAATAATAAAATGGATTCCCGCTGGAGTTTACCCTCGTGAAAACGGGGGCAAGAATGACAAGGGATAAATAACCCGCCGAATAAATCAGCGGGCTTTCGGATATAAAAGAGTTTTCAGCCTTGCGGTTTCGAATCGTCTTTGTCCTGCAAATCCTTGAGCGAACATGGCTCGGCTGTTTTTCGATAGCCCAGAGTCTTTATTATCTCGAGAATTTCCGTCCAGCTCGGGAAAGGTTTGTTGTTGAGTTTTTTATACTGGTCGATGGCCATGATAAATTCGAACTGCTCATCGGTCATTTGTCCTTCTTCGGCGGCTTTTCTGTCGTCGGAGCGTCTTCTGCCGGGACCGCGTCTTCTGTCAAGGTCGGCCCTTCTATCGGAGCCGTCCTGTCTTGTGCCGTTTAAGCGCCTTTCCGCAACTGTCTGACGTCTTGTTGTAAAGCAATTTTCAATATGTGATTTATATTCTTCCACTTTCATCACCTCATTAATTCAAATTATAAATTTTCATCTTCATCATCGAAACTGTCGCTATCGCCAAATTCATCGAAGTCCGGCTCCTTGTTCCAGTTGTCATGGTCGTTGAAGGCATCGTCGAGGAAATTATCGAAACTCTGCTCGGATTCGATAAGTTCCTGGGCCTGTTCGAGATAGTTTTCCGGAACCATTACCGCTGTGCCTATAACTTCCGAAGAATAACTTTTCTGTGTGGCGATTACGGCTGGAATGTTATGCCCTGCAAGTATATCCTTGTATTCATTTGCAAGGTCAACATCCTCAGCGATTGCAACGGTCACATAATCCTCCAAAGCCGTTCTCTGGTCATCACTTCTATTCTCATTAGTATTCATAATTCTGACTCCAATCTCGATATAGTCAAAATGACCCTTTCAAGGGGTTCCTAAGCTGTTTTCGACAAAAAACAGGGGCTATATAATCTAAAAACTGGTGCAAAAGGCTTAATAAGTGCATAATTTTGCATTTTTACGGAATTTTTTTGTTGCAAAAGGTCTTATAAGTATTCAAAATACGACCCAGAAGTCGGTCATTGTCGTAAAGGGCCGATAAAAAAAGGAATATTTGTTTAATTTGCATGGAGGATTTCTAACATGGCAAAGAAAAAAGCTGCAAAAGGTAAAGAGTCTCTGATCGTGGCGAGCAAAGTAAAAGCTTATGTCAAAAGCAAAAAAATGATGACATCGGCTGACGCACTCGGCGCGCTGAGCGACAAAATTTACTGTCTTCTCGATAACGCCTGTGAACGCACAAAGGCTAACAGAAGAAGCACCCTGAAGCCGCAGGACCTGTAATCTGAATTTTGCAGGACAAAACAACGAAACCGACCTCTGTAAAAAAACAATAGAGGTCGGTTTTTTTACGAACATACTTAACCACTTCTTTCCTTCTCAGGGGTTTTTCATAGTATTTTAGTCTTTTTTCCACTTTTGACACAATTAACGTCCGATAAATCGTAAAAATGGGGTTGGCGGCACTGAAAAATGATTTTATAGGAACAATTTATTAAACCCGTTTCGATAAAAAACCGATTATAACCATAAGAGATATATTATTTTACCTGTTTTTTGGGAGACCAGAAGGTCTTGAAGATATTTATGCTTGGCTGGGAGTTTCCGCCCTTTATTAGCGGCGGTTTGGGTACGGCGTGCTATGGCTTAACCAGAGCGATGAGCAAGCTCGGACTTGAAGTAACATTTGTCCTGCCGCGGACAATATGTGCGGACAAACTCTCGACCCATGTCAAAATGCGAACACCGGCAGATGCGAACTTCCACCACGTCGATTTGGAAAGCACGGAACTTAAAAATATAAAATTCAAGGCTATCGATTCCCCGCTGAAACCTTATGCCGACGCCGGAACATACCGGCACGAAATCGAGGAGATGATACGGGCCAAACAAAAACTCCGCAGCACGACGATAGTCGGTGAGGAAAACGATTTCGATGACGACAAGGCTCATTATGCCGGCGATATGTACACGGAAGTTCACAGATACGCCGCGGCCGCAGTTAAACTGGCGATGAAGGAAGATTTTGACGTTATCCACGCACACGACTGGATGACATATCCTGCCGGATTGGCCGTAGCCGCTGTTACAGGCAAGCCCCTCGTTATACATGTGCATTCGACCGAATTCGACCGCAGCGGCGAACATGTCAACCAGATGATTTACGATATCGAACGGGCCGGAATGCACGGCGCCAACAGGATAATCGCGGTAAGCTATCTTACAAGAAATATAATCCTGGCCAGGTATGGCGTCCCCGGCGACAAGGTGGAAGTCGTTTATAACGGCATTGAAAGAAACGGCAACGGCCTGACTATCGGCAAAACAGGAATAAAGAGAGACGAAAAAATCGTTCTGTTCCTCGGCAGAATTACCATGCAGAAGGGACCTGAATATTTCCTCGGCGCCGCCAAGAAGGTGCTTGAGGTTATGGACAACGTCAGGTTCGTCATGGCCGGTTCCGGCGATATGATGAGAAGGTCTATCGAACTCGCCGCCGAGCTTGGTATCGGCAGTAAAATATTGTTTACAGGCTTTTTAAGAGGCGAAGATGTCCGCAAAGTCTATGAAAGAGCGGACCTTTATGTTATGCCCAGCGTATCTGAGCCGTTCGGCATAGCTCCGCTTGAGGCGCTTAATCACGATGTGCCGGTGCTGATAAGCAAACAGAGCGGCGTCTCGGAAGTATTGACGCACGTTCTTAAGGCGGATTTCTGGGATACGACCGAAATCGCCAATAAAATTGTTGCAGTATTGAAATACCCGCCCCTGCAGATGACGCTGAAGGAACATGGAAACTTCGAAGTCAGAAAACTCAGATGGGAAGACGCCGCTGAAAAGTGCAGACAGATATACGAACAAATGATCGACCAGGCGGTTTGCGTCTAAAGTTACCGAACCGGCCAAAATATGCCGGAAAGGATTATATCAAAGGATTGAATTATGCCATCCGTATGCTTTTATTTTCAGGTTCATCAGCCTTACAGGCTGCGGCACTACACCGTTTTCGATGAAGACCACAGATATTTTGACACTTTCAAGAACAAATCAATCTGCCAGAAGGTCGCCAATAAATGCTACCTTCCCACGAACAGGCTGATTCTCGACTTGATAAAGCGCCACGAGGGACGGTTCCGCGTCGCATACAGTATTACAGGCGTACTGCTCGAACAACTGGCCGACTACGCCCCCGAGGTGATGAGCACGTTCGACGCGCTGGCAAGAACCGGCTGCGTGGAATTCCTGGCCGAAACTTATTACCACAGTTTGAGCTTTTTATACTCGCGAAACGAGTTCCACGAGCAGATTTTCAAACATATGGATACGATTGAAAACCTGTTCGGACAGCGGCCGAAGGTCTTCCGCAATACCGAACTTATCTACAGCAACGATTTGGCCGAGGCAATTGAAGAAATGGGCGTATTCGACGGGATTATTACCGAAGGCGCCGACCGTATACTCGAAGGCAGAAGCCCCAATTTTCTTTATAAGGCGCCTAAAGAAGGAAAAGCAAAATTACTGCTGAAAAACTATGCCCTTAGCGACGATATCGCGTTTCGCTTCTCCAACAGAGGCTGGAGCGAATGGCCGCTTATGTCGCATAAATTCAGCAATTGGGTAAACGAAGTCAACGGCAACGGCTACGTGGTCAATCTTTTTATGGATTATGAAACCTTCGGCGAACATCAATGGGAAGATACCGGCATATTCGATTTTATGCGGCAATTGCCCGAAGAAATTATGAAGAACCCGGATAATAATTTCAAGACGCCTTCCGAAGCGATTGCGTCATATCCGGCGACCGATGTAATAAATGTGCCGGGACTTATAAGCTGGGCAGATACCGAAAGAGACCTTTCCGCCTGGCTGGGCAACGCCATGCAGTCCAACGCCCTGCACGAACTTTATCGTATGGAGCAGAAAATAAAAAAGACAGGCGACAAAACGCTTCTGTCGGACTGGCGAAAACTCCAGAGCTCCGACCATTTCTACTATATGTGCACAAAATACTTCTCAGACGGTGACGTACATAAATATTTTAATCCGTATGATTCGCCTTATGACTCATATATCAATTTTATGAATGTGATGGGCAATCTCGAAAAGAGATGCGCAAAAACCACACAAAACCGACAAAAAGTTATGAGTTAACCGGAAATCAGGGATTAAACTTAAAAAAGGAACTGCCAGGATGGCGGAACTCGCCCAGCAAATTTCAAAACCGAAACAGCAGTCGAAACAAAAAAAAGAATTCGAAAAACAGATTGAAACCGAATGGCTGCTGACCAATAATCGCGGAAGCTTCGCGGCGGGCACAATATGCGGCTGCAATACGAGACGCTACCACGGGCTTCTGACAGGAACGCTCGTACCGCCGGCAAAAAGAACCGTTGCGCTTGCGAACTGCCTCGAAACAGTTATTACCGAAAACAAAAGGTACAATCTCAATCATTTCGAATTCGAGCCGCCCTCACCAGAGAACGCTCCGCCGCTGCCGACCGGCTTCAGGAAAGATATCGGAGTTCATTTCGATTATTCAGGCAGCCTGTTTAACCTTACCAAAAGCATTTATCTGCTACCGGAGACCGACATAACGGCGATTGTTTACGACTTCAGCGACATACAGCAGAAATTCGATTTTACTGTAAGGCCGCTGGCGGCAATGAGAAATTATCACAGCCTCGCAAGGGCAGGCGAGAATTTTTATCTCGAATGGCAGGACGACTTCCTCGCGGTCAAAAACAAAAATTTTGAACAGGCTCAGCTCCTGCTGGCAACCGACGAAATGGCCTTTATGGAAGATACGCAGTGGTGGTACAATTTTTCCTACCGCCAGGAAAAATCCAGAGGCTACGATTATATGGAAGACCTCTGGTCGCCGGGGATTTTCAGAAGAACTATCGATGGGCCGGTAAGAATCGTCCTGTGGGCAGGTTTCGGCGACGCTGATATGCCGCACAAAATGGCAGGGCTGGATGTCGATGTGATTATCGACGACCTTAAACTGCAGCAAAAACAAGTACTGGGCAATATGAAAAACAAAGACCCCCTTGTTCAGTCGCTTGCTGTCTCCGCAGAGCAGTTTATTATCAACAGGCACCTTGAAAAGCTGAAAACCAAATCAATAATGGCCGGCTTCCCGTGGTTTGTCGACTGGGGCAGAGACGCCCTTATATCCCTCGAAGGCCTATTGCTGTGCTGCGGCAGATATGAAGACGCTTTTTCAGTCCTGATGAATTTCGCATATAACGCCGACGAAGGTATGATTGCCAACTACTTCGGCGACGACGAGAGCGGCGCACATTACAACAGTATAGATACGTCGCTTTGGTTCGTCCACGCGGCTTTCAAATATTACAAAGTTAGCGGCGATTCGAGGGGCTTCACTTCAAGACTGATGCCTGTAGTTCGCTGGGTAGTCGATTCGTACTGGCAGGGTACAAAGTTCGGCATAAAAGCCGACACCGACGGCCTAATCACCGGCGGCTCTTACGAGACTCAGCTTACATGGATGGACGCCAAATTCGATAATGTCGCCTTTACGCCGAGATACGGCAAGGCGGTGGAAATAAACGCCCTGTGGTACAACGCTATATGCAATTGCGCAGAATTTTACAGGAACAGGGACGCGGTACTTGCGGAAAGGTTCGGCAAAATGGCGGATAAACTCGTCGGCAGCTTCCGCTCCTGCTTCTGGAACCAGCAGGGCCAATATCTCTACGACTGCGTAACAACCGAATACAAGGACGCAAGCATAAGACCAAACCAGATATTCGCTGTTTCTCTGCCGTTCTCGCCTTTAGACTGCCAGCAGCAAAAAGCGGTGGTAAGCTGCGTTGAAAATAATCTTCTGACGCCTTTCGGCCTCAGGACACTTAACCAGGGCGACAGCAAATATAAGGGTAAATACGAGGGCGGCCCAAAAGAACGCGATAGTGCATATCATCAGGGTACCGTTTGGCCCTGGCTGATTGGGGCTTTCGTCGAGGCTTATTTGAAAGTCAACAACAACAATAAACAAAGCAAAAAAACCTGTGCCGACTGGATTGAGCCTCTTATCGAACACTTCAGGAACGAAGGCTGCGTAGGCAGCATAAATGAGATATTCGATGGCGACCCGCCGTACGAGCCGCGAGGAGCATTCGCCCAGGCATGGAGCGTAGCGGAAGTGTTAAGGGCCTGCATGATGATTAACGGCTAAAACACTTTGTCATTTCGAGCGAAGGCTGCAACGCAGCCGAAGTCGAGAAATCTATTTATTTTTCGGCTTCGACAGCGACGAGATTTATATAGCCGTGCTTTACGCCCCGCAGACTTATCATTTTTTCGCCCATCGCGTTTATATCTGAAGCCATCCCCCTTACAATCAGAATCTCAAGGCAGTTATCATGGTCGATATAGACATGAATCGAAGAAATTGTTTTTATGGGCCTGCCGTGGCGCAGTTTTTTGAACACGTTCGAGATATGCGCGGTGTGGTGGTCGTAAACGAGGAAAATTGCCCCGATTGCCGGGGTTTTTTTATGCTCAATTTTTTTCTGGGAAAGATTCTCGCGAATCAGGTCGCGAATCGCTTCGGAACGGTTTTTATAGCTTTTGCCTGAAATGAACTTGTCAAATAGCACAAGCAATTCTTTTTCCAGCGAAACTCCTATGCGTTCAATATCACTCATGTTTATGTTCTCCGTTGCCGTTTGTCGGCGCTACGCAGTAAATATAACACAAAGGTTCATTCGAATTATTCACTATATTATGTACGGTCTGCGGAGGAATATAGGTTATTTTTCCTTTGCCGACTTCGAGAATTTCTCCCTCACCAATAACCGCCTGCCCCTGTCCTGAAAGGAATACAAGCATTTCTTCCTGCGCTCCGGTTGTATGTTGGCCGCAATCGGCGCCGGGCTGCAGGTAAACCCTGCCGGATTTCATTCCACAGGTTTGTGGAATTCCGTCTAAAAGACTCTGGTATTCAGGTTTCTCGTTTAAAACAGCGATAAAAGGTTCTTTTTGCGACATTGTAGTAACTTTCGAGATAGTAT
The DNA here is from genome assembly GCA_041652575.1 of Phycisphaerae bacterium. NCBI lineage: Bacteria > Pseudomonadati > Planctomycetota > Phycisphaerae > Phycisphaerae bacterium. Next base: position 70,007 of record JBAZHC010000006.1, read on the forward strand.
TAATATTTTCAGGCCATTCTACAAAATTTTTAACTATTTTCCATATTTTATTTCTTGTCAAAGATATTTGAATGTGGTATTCTTGGTAACACGATTTTCAATTTTTTATGCGCAGGTGCTCGCAGGAAGGTTTCAGGAATGAAGAAAGATGTAAGGTTAATTTGTATAGTTATGTTTTTATTTACGGCTCTTTGTTCTGCCGTAACAAACTGGGATTTACAGCAGATTGGTCCTGATGGCTATCCTATTGAAGGTTGCTATGCGTATGATTATGACTCTGCCGTTATTGAAGGATATATTTTGAACAGGCCCGAATATATGCTTAATGGAACGCCTAATTACAATACCATTCCCTGGAATCTCGGCGGCCAGTGGCAAATTTTTGTTCAGGGAGGCACGGGTGATCATGCCGGCACGGCAGTTTGGATGGGACAGAATTACGCGAATATGCTTGGAGTAGGATACGGACGATATACCAACGAAGAATGGATTGCAGAGCTTGACCGTTTAAATAACGACCCCTGCACCGGCCACAGGTTTATGCCGGGCGATAAAATACGCGTAACCGGTCTTTTAATGCCTCATGGCGGCAAAGCAAACATCAACGAACAACATGATACCGATCCTGACAATGATATAACAATTGAACTTATCGAGCTTGGCGCAGGCCTGCCCGAGCCGGAAGTAATTACCTTAAGTCAGGTTAAAGACGCAAATAATAATTTTATCTTTGATTATACAAGAGCAACCGGCTGCGAATATTATCAGAGCAGGCTGGTTCGAATAAATAATGTACATTTTGTGGATGTCAATCTATGGGCACCCGGCGTAAAAACAATGCAGATTAGCGATGGAACGAGGACGTTGCCGCTATGGCTTGGTATCGGCCCAGGCATAACAACCAACTCAAACAACCTTCCCGCTAATTTCGATGTCATCGGCATTTTCAACCAGGAAGATTCGGACACCGCCGGTTATCTGCTCTGGGTTACAAATTATGACGGAAATGGTCAGGTATTAACCGATGGCTGCGACTTGTCAGGCGTATTCGCTTCCGGCGATATAAATAAAGATTGTACTGTAAACTTCGAAGATTTTGCGATTATGGCGGCAGACTGGCTCAAATGCAGCAATCCGCTCTTGACTGAGTGTCAATAAATATATGAAACTGAAACGGGCCTTTACATTAATCGAACTGCTTGTAGTCATAGCTATAATAGCTTTACTGCTTGCGATTTTAATGCCCTCATTGGCAAAGGCCCGCCTGCAGGCTAAAATATTAGTTGCCAATGCCGAACTTGCGGATATAGGCCTTGCTCTTGAGGCTTATGCGATAGACCATAATAATAAATTTCCTCCCACTCGGGCCAGTTGCAATTCTGATGCTCGTGAGTATTCGTGGGCATTGCCGCAGGAGTTGGTTAAGGCCGGATATATGCCGGGCGGCAGGACCAGGGTTGTAACTTATTCAAAAGTCGAGGATAAATTCAATCCCGGCTTCGCATACAAATATGTTGCGGTTGGACCGCGGCTTGATTTTTCCGGCAAGCCCTTTAAAAATGACCTGTCTTTACAAATACCGGTAGGTTTCCCGGACAACGAAACAGAAAAATATAAAACTTACGACGACCCAAAAACATCGCCCGTAACATGGGCACTGTTCAGTCTTGGACCTAAATACGATGAGCAAAATGCGGGAATGGAAAAATTTCCTGTCTCAAAACAATATTGGTATTCCCCAAAAACCGGCAGCGGTATTATAACACGCCTTCGGTTATTGAAACAAATGGACCATATCGGCACATTTCAGAATGGCAATTAAACCGGCAATTTTATTTCGAGGTTGATTTACCGGTTCTGTCCTCTTATATTATCCTGCGGTAATTACGGAGTAATTTTATGCCCAGATTGATAAGTCTTACGGGTTTGCTTGCAATGGTTCTTCTCGCATGGCTGCTTTCCGATAACCGCAGAAAAATGAACCGGCGGCTTATTGTCAGCGGCATTATTCTCCAGCTTGTACTTGCAGTTATTATTCTGCATACCATACCCGGCCAATATGTTTTCAACGGCATAAGGATTTTTATAACAAGGCTTATTGGTTTTTCCGAAGCGGGTTCGGCATTTGTATTCGGCGAAGGCTTTAAAGAACACTTCTTCGCGTTTTCAGTTTTGCCCACCATAATTTTTGTATCATCTCTTATGACAGTTCTTTTTCATCTCGGCGTTCTGCAAAAAATCGTCGAGTTTATGGCCAAGATTATGGTCTATGTTATGGATACGGCAGGCTCGGAGTCTCTGGCCAGTGCCGCCAATATTTTTATGGGAATGGCCGAGGCGCCGCTGGTGATAAGACCTTATATAAAGACAATGACCCGCTCTGAAATTATGGCGATGATGACCGGCGGAATGGCTACCATTTCCGGCGCGACACTGGCAGCCTATACAGGATTCGGCGCAAACGCAGGACATCTGCTGACGGCCTCGATAATATCGGCGCCGGCCGCACTGGTTATAGCGAAAATAATGGTTCCGGAAACCGAGCCGTCCCAGACCAAAGGCGTAGTAAAGATTAAAATTCCGAAACAGGACGTAAATGTTCTCGACGCCGCCTGCCGCGGCGCCATCGATGGCGTCAAGCTCGCAATCAATATCGCCGCTGTACTGATTTGCTTTATCGCGTTTGTCGCTCTTGTAAACTGGCTGTTTTCGTTTATGCCCGGTTTCAGGGGCCAGCCGTTTACGCTCGAAAGAATCCTCGGCTGGTTTTGTTCGCCGATTGCATGGATTATGGGGGTGGAATGGAAAGACGTCTCGATAGTCGGCTCGCTGCTCGGAAAAAGAACGGTACTTAATGAATTCATCGCTTATCTTGACCTTGTTAAATACAAAGACGTGATTTCTCCTCGTTCGTTTACTGTGGCGACTTATGCACTTTGCGGCTTTGCGAATTTCGGCTCGGTTGCTATTTTAATAGGCGGCCTGAGTACGCTTGTTCCGGAAAGACGAACGGAATTTGCCATGCTCGGTTTTAAATCTATGATAGCCGGAACTCTGGCCTGCTTTATGACGGCGACAATCGCAGGTGTGCTGATTTAAAAGCGGCTCGCTTAATGAAATGTTTTTGAAGGAAGAAATTATGATTAAAGACCCTCATATCATTCTCGGCGTTCATATCACGGACAGAATAAAGCACATCGGCCAGATTCAGCCGGTTTTAACGGAATTCGGCTGCTACATTAAAACAAGGCTTGGTCTGCACGAAGCGGGCAAAGACTTCTGTTCGCCGAACGGTTTGCTGATTCTCGAATTGGCTGGCGACGCGAAAAAGTGCGCCGAGCTTGAGCAAAAACTCAGGGCCATAGAAGGCGCAAGCGTTCAAAAGATGGTTTTCGAACACGATTAATTTGCTTATAGTTCGAATTCCGCAATCTTTAAACTGTCCGTATCGAGTATGACAAGATTGCCTTTGCCGCACACCCAGTCGGTCGCTTCGCCGGGGTTTATAATCAGCGTCTTGCCGGCGGTTCTGATGTCCCTGAAATGCGTGTGCCCGTAAATGACGATATCGTATTTACCGCTTGCGACGATCTCATCGAGAACGCTCGGCTTGTGCGTCATAAAAAGTTTTTTGCCTGCGATTTGCCCGGTATAAGGGTCCTGATGGATTTCGCCGCCGAAGTCCTCTATTACTTTTCTAAGCACGAATTTTTCGCCGTCGTTATTGCCGAAAATCGCTATAAACTTCGCGTTTTTCACATCTCCGAAAGCCCTGGCGGTATATTGAGAAACAATATCGCCGGCGTGAAATACATACTCTACCTGTTCTTTCTTAAAAATTTCAACCGCCTTTAGTACGTTTGCGTGATGGTCGTGCGTATCGCTTATTATCCCGATTTTCATAAATAATCCCTGTAATTTTTTATATTATAAAATATTGTCGAAAAAAGGTCAATTCTGTATAATACCGCAACTATTAATAATCTGGATTTGAAAGGTTTTAAAAATGGCATCTGCCCCGAAAGCAAACGCAATTGTAAGTCAGTCCGGCGGACCAACAGGCGTAATTAACGCTTCATTAGTCGGCGTTATCGAAGAAGTTAAGAAATATCCTGAGATTCAGAATCTCTACGGCGCAATTCACGCGGTAAGCGGCATTGTGAAGGAAAACTTCATCGACCTTAACAAAATCTCAACCAATGTTCTCGAAACAGTCGCGGCAAGCCCCTCATCGGCGCTCGGCTCGAGCAGGGATAAACCGGACGCCGAATACTGCAAAAAAATTCTCGATGTCTTTAAGAAACGGGATATCCGTTATTTCTTCTACATCGGCGGAAACGATTCGGCCAATACCTGCTTCATTATTAATAATATGGCTCAGGAAGCCAAATATGAACTCAGGGCTTTTCACGTTCCAAAGACCATCGACAACGACCTGCTCGTTACCGACCATTGTCCCGGTTTCGGCACAGCGGCAAAATTCGTAGCCTGTGCTGTTATGGGCGATGACCTGGACAACAGGGCTTTGCCGGGCATTAAAATCGACGTTATAATGGGACGCCACGCAGGTTTCCTTACCGCCGCCGCGGCTCTCGGCAAACAGAGAGACGACGACGGCCCGCATTTGATTTATCTGCCGGAAAGACCCGTTACAATGGATAAGTTCCTTTCCGATGTTGACGCTGTTTATAAAAAACTCGGCAGATGCGTCGTCGCTATAAGTGAAGGAATTGGCGACGTCGACCATAAAACATGGGCCGAGAAAATCACCGAGACCGAAGAACGCGACTCGCACGGAAATGTTCAGCTTTCCGGAACAGGCGCTCTGGCCGATTTCCTTGCCGCTCAGATTAAGAGCAAATTGAAAGTGAAACGTGTCCGCGCTGATACGTTCGGCTACCTGCAGAGAAGTTTTGCGGGATTGCAGTCGCCTGTCGATGCGGCCGAGGCCCGCTGGTGCGGCCGACACGCCGTTCAGTATGCTATGAAGGAACTCAACGGCTCTGTCGCTATGAAGCGAACAGGCAATGGTAAAAACTACGGCGTTGAACTTTTCAGAACGAAACTCAAAAACGTCGCCGAAAAGACAAAATCGCTGCCCGATGAATTCATCAACAAGGACGGCAACGGCATAACGCCGGCATTCGTCGAATACGCCCTGCCGCTGACCGGCGGACTGCCGAAAACAGAATTTCTCGGCAACAAACCGAAAATTTAAAAATGCTTACTCGGAAACAAAAAAGCCCTCGATAACAACGGGGGCTTTTTTTATAAATCAAAACATCGATTATGTATTAAGGCGGTTTTTAAAAATCCACCGTATAGGAGAATGAACACCAGAATTCATCTTCTTCATTAACCGATTTATCCATCGTGGTCTGGTAATATACGGCAGGCGTAAAACCGCCGGGGCCGAATTTAATATAGCTCGAAGCTCCCCATGTGATATATGCCCAGTCGTGGGCAAAATCGGGGCCGCCCTGCCCGTCGTTATATGTAATATCCCAGCTCAGCGTCAATGGCAGCGGCAGCTCGACTTTGGGTATATTGACATCATAAGTAAAACCGAATGTATGCAAACAGCCTTCCATTTCAAGAGCCGCAGCCGGGCTGTCGCCTTTGGCGGCATAAAGATAACTAAGCGTATAATTCGGCACTATGCCGCAGGAAAAAATATCAGGCCAGGAAAAACTGAATTCAAATTCCTGTGAATCCGCCTCATCGGACGATATGCGGGTATAATCGTAATATAACCATTTCAATTCATAATCGATTTTAAACTTCGTATCTTCAAACAAACTGTTTGTATAAGCCACCGTATAATCAAACTCATCGCTGCTTACAAAGCCGCTGCTGCACGCCGATGACGACCAGACATTAACGCTGAATCCGGTTCCAAATAAATCTATATTGATGCTCGGCTGAAAGGCCGCACGACCCTCGTACAAATCCTGACCGTGCCAGATGTATTTGCTGACCCAGGTTACATCGAGTTGTATCCCCAGTTTAGTCTCCTGTGTCAGGTTGGCATCCTGCGCCAGCACACAATTAACTGCACAAATCAGTCCTATAACAAATATTGTGATGTTTTTCATTTCGGCACTCTCGAAAAAAACGTTTAATTGTGGAGTCATAACTAACTGTATTTACAGCCGGTTATCGTCAAAATCATCAAAGAAACGGCCTTTAATCCCCAACCTCTTTATCCCGCCTAAAATTTGGGGCGTTCCCCAAAACATCCATATCTTTTTATCGGCAAAACCAATTAATTAACAACAGGATTAAGACGAAAAAACAAAAGGAAACAGGCCGGCAAGGTACCGCTTCGATAAATAATTTAGGGGTTGATAAAAAATGATATTTAAACCTTCACTCAGCCGAAAAGTACTATTAAGTATCAGTTGTGTAATCATACTGGCTCTTATGGCTATGCTCTATGTTTCCAAGACGATAGTACTGAGAGGGTTTGCCCGTCTTGAAGAACAGGAAGCACAGACAAATATTGAGCGCGCCAAAAACAGCGTCGATGTCGAACTGACTGATTTAGTCAGGATATGTAAGGACTGGGCGCCATGGGACGACTCACAGAATTTTGTACTCGGCAAAAATCCCGAGTACATCGCTTCGAATCTTCTGGCAGACAGCCTTTCAAATTTTAATCTTAATTTTATGATGTTTATAGATTTGTCCGGAAAAATATTTCATATTACGGCGGTTGATCCTGAGAAGGGGGAATTTGTACAGCTTCCAGAGACAGTGGTTGACGGTATTCTTGCGAACAAGTCTCTTCTCACAATGACAGAGCCGAAGGACAGCAAGTCGGATATAATTATTCTGCCTGACGAAATTATAATGGTGGCTGCTCAGCCGATTTCAAATAGTTTGTCAGAAAAGCCCATCAGCGGAACATTGATAATGGGGCGATATTTGAATGACCGGATGATAAAAATATTGAGTGAACGAACGCAGCTCGATATCAGCATATCACGCAACGATGCACCGGCATATGACCACGATGCTTCGGTCGTCGTACTGAGTAAGGATAGCATAGCGGGGTTTGTGAACATTTCCAATCTCAACGGTGATAAACATATTACGCTGAAGACAATAATGCCGCGGGCGATTTACAATCGCGGCCTTACGACAGTTCGCTATTTTACCACAGCTATAATATCAGGAGTCGTGAGTATTCTGGCGATTCTTCTGTTCGTTATGCACAAAATCATACTTCGGCCCATTAATACTCTAACTAAAAATTTCATGGATATCCGCAACAACCACGATACAAGCACAAAACTTTATACAGAAAGAAACGATGAAATCGGAACCCTCGCCAGGTCGTTCGACGAGATGATGGAAAACCTCAAAAATAAAATGGCAGACCTGGACGAAAGTCAAAATCTGACAAGAAACATCATCGACACGGACCCTGCGATAATCTTCGTTAAAGACTGTGACGGCCGCTATCTTCTCGTAAACAAGGCAATGGCCGGTTTATTCGATACGACCTGTAAAGATATGCTCGGCAAAACTAATATGGATTTTCTGGGCAGCGCCATCTCTTCTTCCGAGCAAATTGACAAATTCGCCGGCGATGACAGAAAAGTCATCTTAAGCCAAAAACCTCTTTTCGTAAAAGAGGAACAATTTGCTTCGCCCAAAGGCTGGTCAAAGTGGCTGCAGATTTACAAAATTCCGATAACCATAAAGGGCAACCCGAAATGCGTCCTTGGAATCGGCGTGGATATTACGGAACGCAAAAAAAATCAGGACGAGACAAATTCTTTGAACCGTGAACTGATAACAGCCACAGAAAAAGTTGAAACGGCAAATATAGAACTCAGGAATTTTGTCTATGTGGCCTCCCACGATTTACGTGAGCCTTTGAATAAGATTGCCATGTTAAGTAATGTATTGCATCGGTCCCTTACAGACAAGCTTACCGGCAACGACGCCGAAAATCTGAATCTTATGATCGAAGGCGCCAATCGAATGACAAAAATGGTTGAAGGCCTGCTTGATTACTCGCGTGTGGATATGGAAACTCATCCTTTCAAAACCGTTGACGCAAATGAAATTATCGAACAATTAAAGGAATCGGAACTTTCGGTACTGTTGGACGGAAAAAATGCAATAATAGAAATTCCGCAGTCATTGCCGACTGTTATAGCCGACCCTGTTCAGTTTCGCCAGCTGCTTGGAAATCTTATTGCCAATGGGATTCTATATCAGGATAAAGACTCAACTCCGCATATTACGATAACATCAAAACCTGCCGCTGACGGCATGACAAAGATAGAAGTCGCCGACAACGGCATAGGCATAAAGCCAGAATATCATCAAACAGTTTTTATGGTGTTCAAACGCGTCGCCTCCGGCGATGAATATGAAGGTACGGGAATCGGTCTTGCCGTCTGTAAAAAAATTATTGAACGGCACGGCGGCAAAATCGGCCTCAAATCAACCCCCGGCAAAGGTTCGACTTTCTGGTTCACAATCCCCACCTCCTCAGCTGCGGTTTTTGCCGCTCACGTCTGAGTTTAATTTGGCACTGTATGCCGCAACAACTTTAAAAACGCAACATATTTAACTATAAGCACTTAACGCAAAAACCCCGCACGGTGCCGGAAATTTTCCCGAACATATTCCTTTTGTTTAAGTACTATTTATACGGTACGTTAAGGTAGATGTATGCAAATATTAACCAATATTCAGATTAGAAAGGTAAATTGTATGTTTAAAAAAAACCTATGGATTTCAGCTTGTATTCTTACAATTGCGATATTCGTTTTTGCCGGCTGTGACAAACAGGCCAAGTCAGACACTCAGGACCTGAAAACCGCCCCGAAGGCTTCTATCGCAGATAATACAAAGACTGGCTGCATAAGCAAAGCCGCAGACACAAAATGTACCAAATCAAAAGAGAAGAAGGGCTGGTATGCAAAGAAAGAGAAATGTGCCGCTGTTAAAAAAGAATGTAAGGCTGCAAAAAAGGGCTGCCCGACAATGGCTAAAAATAAATGCAGCGCTGAAATGGCAAAGAAATGTGCTGCCGACCCGAATATGATGAAAAATTGTCCGATGAAAGACAAAAAAGGCTGTCCGACAATGGCTGAAAAGAAATGCAGCGCTGAAATGGCAAAGAAATGTGCCGCCGACCCAAACATGATGAAAAATTGTCCGATGAAAGGCAAAAAAGGCTGCCCCATGATGAAGAACAAAAAGGGCTGCTGTGCAAAAAAAGGTGCTAATGATCCAAACGCACCGGCAAAGCCGTAAAAATAAATAAACCAAAAAAAGATTGGCTGTGTGATAAAACTTTGTCGCACAGCCATTTTTTTTGCCTTCACCCCGCACCTATTGTACAATGCCAAAGCAAAAAAATAATCGATTCAAAGATAAAATCGAAACAATTTTGAGTCGGATGTAAAACGGAACGATAGGTGCGGGGTTTATCCCGCTTAGCCGGATACTATTTTTCATTATGTTTACAAGTTTGACGAATCTATTGCCGCAGAATTACACTTCAACCCAATGGCTGATATTATGTATATGCGCAGTTTGTGTCGGTATGAACAAAACAGGTCTGCCCGGCATAGGGATAGTTGTAGTTCCTTTGATTGCGGCGTTTTTCCCGGCAAAGACCTCGACCGGTTTATTGCTGCCGATGCTTGCGATGGGCGATTTATTTGCCGTTGGTTTCTATCATCGTCACGCGAAATGGCCGCACATTATTAAACTCCTTCCGCCGGCACTTTTCGGCATAGCCGCCGGTTCCGTCGTAATCAGGCATATTTCCGATTTTCAGCTGGCGCCGGTCATAGGCGTAATTGTCCTTGTTATGCTCGTTTTAAATTATTTGCGTTCGCAAAAACAGCGGGATAATTTCGATGTGCCAACGCATTGGCTCTTTGCCGTTACTATGGGTTTCTTTGCGGGCCTTACTACGCAGATGGCCAACGCGGCCGGTCCCGTTATGATTATTTATCTGCTTGCCGCACGTCTGCCGAAATACGAATTCATCGGAACAGGCGCATGGTTTTTCCTTATTATCAACTGGCTCAAAATTCCGGTATTTATAACTGAAGGCAGGATAACCCTCGAATCGGTTTCTGCTGATGTTATTATGCTGCCTTTGATTGCTGCCGGTGCAATTATGGGAGTATTTGTTCTGAAAAAACTTCCCCAGAAATGGTTTAATATTATTATGCAAATCCTCGCCGCAGCAGCCGCCGTTAAACTGCTGTTCTAATTACGGCAAACTCTGCAGCAGTTCGATTATTTCCTCTTTTTTCGGCAGCGATTCCTGCGAACCGAATTTTGAACAGGCCAGCGCTCCTGCCGCCGATGCGAACTTGGCGGCCCTTCTGATTTCGTCTGCCGTAAGGCATCCCTTAGCGGAGCCTACGCCGCAGCTTGCGGCAAGTGCTCCGTCAAACGCATCGCCGCAGCCGGTATGGTCGACAAATTTTACTTCAAACGGCGCGATATGGTCTGCGCCGCTTTTATCAATAACCATCGCGCCTTTTCTGCCGAGCTTGATAACAACACAGCCTACGCCGCGGGCGATAAGGTCGGAACCGATAAGTTTTGCGGTATGAATATTATGATTTTGAGCGGTGCTTAACTCGGCAGCCTCGGCAAAATTAGGCACCAGTATATCGGCGGTATAATAATCCAGCGGCAGTTTCCCGCTTTGATTTTCAAACTGCTCGCCTGACAATGCAGGGTCGAGAATTACTTTTGTCTGGGCCAGTTTCGCCGCTCGTATCGCGCCGCAGATAAAATCATTTGAAAGACCGCCGTTTATCAGGCACACATCGGCGAACCTTAAAAGTTTTTCGAATCTTTCCTCTTCTATATCGCTGTTCTGCAGCGCCCTGTTTGTTCCTTCGGAGATAATTGTTCTGTTCGCTCCCGAACTATTGACGAACGAAACGCTCACACCGGTGTTTTTCGCCTCGGCATCGGAAACAAAATCGCAGTTTACGCCGAAGGCTTCAAGGTTGTCTTTTATCATCTGCCCGAAGATATCTTTGCCGACCTTGCCTACGAGGTAAACATCGCATCCGCAAAGGGCCGCCTGAATTGCCTGGTTCGAACCTGCCCCGGAGGCCGTATATGAAAAGCCGCTCCCTGCCGCGATTTGTCCGGTAGCAGGAAAATCCACGCACCGTATCGCCATATCCACATATATGCCGCCGATTACGACAACTTTAGGTTTGTCCCCTGCCATTGGTACCTCTAAAAAAATTCTGCTCGGCTTGTCGAAGTCGGGATTTCTACTGGTCTATAAAATACAGCCAAGTCACGGGTTTTGCAATAACTTATCATTATTCAATCCTGACGTGTGAACCTATAAAGCATTTGACTTGAACGATACGTTCGGCTACACTACTTTCACTGCAATAAGAACGGGATTTCCCGACAGCACTGCTGTTTTAACCTTTTATCTGGATAGTACTTATGGACAAGAAAGAAAACTGCGGTCTTTTCGGTATTTTTGGAGATGACGACGCGGCTGAAAAAACATTTTTTGCTCTGCACAGTCTTCAGCACCGCGGCCAGGAGTCGGCGGGCATTGCCACAAGTAACGGAGAGATGATTACCTGCCATACCGGCATGGGGCACACGACCAGGGTCTTCCGGTCGGGACCGAACACACTTAACCGCTTGCGCAATCCGATGGCTATAGGCCATGTACGATATTCCACCTCCGGCTCGCGAAACCTCGCAAATGCCCAGCCGCTGCTTAGCGAATACTCTCGGGGCCAGGTTGCGGTCGCTCATAACGGAAATTTAATAAACGCTTCTTTGCTTCGGGACGAATACGAGGCTTACGGCCATATTTTCAAATCCACAAACGACACTGAAATCATAATTCATCTTCTGGCCAAACCCTCGCACGTTTCAAAGCCTGACCCGCTGGGTCACGTTCTTAATCATCTTCAGGGTGCCTATTCTCTGCTCTTTCTTTTTCCCGACAGAATTGAAGCCGCAAGGGACCCTTACGGCATAAGGCCTCTGTGTATTGGAAAAACGAAAAACGGCGCTTACTGCGTCGCAAGCGAAACCTGCGCACTGGTCACTATTGACGCCGAATACATTAGAGATGTCGCTCCGGGCGAAATCGTAACACTCGACAGCAGGGGCATCACCAGCAGATGGTTTGTAAAGCCCGCAAGTATCACCCCGGCGCATTGCATCTTCGAGCACGTTTACTTCGCAAAGCAGAGCAGCGATATTTTCGGAGAAAATGTCCACGAGATCCGCAAAAGATTCGGCGCTCAGATTGCCAAAGAGCATCCCGTTGACGCCGATGTTGTAATTCCCGTGCCGGACTCAGGAACCTCGGCCGCCATTGGATATTCACGACAGAGCGGAATACCTTTTGATATGGGTTTTATAAGGAGCCATTACGTCGGCAGAACTTTTATTTCTCCGACTCAGGACCTGCGAGACCTTGCCGTCAAGCTCAAGCTTGCCGTCGTTGCAAACGTTGTCAGAGGCAAACGTGTTATAGTGGTTGACGATTCGATTGTTCGCGGCACAACCACGAAAGGCAAAATCAACGCGCTCAGACAGGCAGGAGTTAAGGAAGTTCACATGAGGGTAAGCTGTCCGCCGATAAGATTCCCCTGTTTTTACGGCGTGGATTTCCCCACAAAACAGGAATTGCTCGCCAACGAAAGAGATATGAAGCAGATAAAGGAATTTCTCGATGTGGACAGCATCGGTTATATCTCGCTCGAAGGAATGCTGTCCTGCGCCTCTTTGCCGAAGGAAAATTACTGCACCGCCTGCTGGACGGGAAGTTATCGGATTCCTATCCAGACGGTAGTGAATAAATTTACGATGGAACGATACCAGATGCAGCTTTTTGACGATGAACCGGTACAATTATAATGGCTGAATATCTCACTTACTCCAAATCGGGCGTCGATATTGACGCGAATGACGAAATGGTGGACAGGATTCAAACCTCTATCCAGAGCACGCTTGGCCCTCGCGTAATTAACGTCCCCGGCGGCTTTGCGGGCCTGTTTCGTCTCGACTACGACGAAAAAATCTTCCGTAAAAATTACAAAAAACCTGTTCTTGTCGCCTGCACCGACGGCGTCGGCTCGAAGGTCCTCGTCGCAAGACAGATGAAAAAAATCGATACGCTCGGCTTCGACCTCGTAGCAATGAACGTCAACGATATGCTCGTTATGGGCGCAGAGCCGCTGTTCTTCCTCGATTATCTGGCCATAAACAAACTCGAACCGGCCAAAGTGGCCGATATGGTCGAAAGCATCGCCGCCGCATGCAGGGTCGCAAATTGTGCGCTCATCGGCGGAGAAACAGCAGAGATGCCCGACATCTACAAAAAGGACGATTTCGATATGGCAGGTTTCGCCGTCGGCATTGTCGAAAAAAATAAAATTATCACCGGCTCAAAAATCGAAGCCGGCGACGTCGTGCTCGGCCTCGCCTCGACCGGCCTCCACAGTAACGGCTACGCCCTCGCCAGAAATATCTGCTTTAAAAAACTCGGACTTAAGGTTGACCAGGAAATCCCCGAACTCGAAAACAGAACCATCGGAGAGGTACTGCTGGCCCCGACAAGAATTTATGTCCGTTCGATAATCAAACTTCTCAGTCACTACAAAGTAAAACACGTCGTTCATGGAATGGCTCATATCACCGGCGGCGGCCTGCCGGGCAATGTCCCGAGAGTCGTTCCCTCTAACTGCGATGTGGTCCTGGATAAATCAAGCTGGAAGAGACAGCCCATTTTTGATTTTATGCAGAAAAACGGCCCTGTCGAAGAAGAAGAAATGTACCGTGTATTCAATATGGGTATCGGTTTCACCCTGATGGTTGCACCTGATTTCGCCGATTCAATCGCCGAACAGCTTGCTCATAGCGGTGAAACCGTTTATAAAATAGGTACTATCCGCAAAGGCAGCGGAAAAATAATTATAAAATAACTTTAATTTCGGCAAACCTTTTATGGAAAAAAGGATTTCGTCGGCTGTTGCGTTTCCGCCGGCAGTAATAATTTATATTATTTTTGCCGCTTGGCTTTTCTATCCACACCTGCAAAAGCTCTCCGCCATACAGCGTCTTTTCCCTTTGGAAGCCATCGTCGCCGCGGCAGGTGTTTTCATTCTATGCAGACGATGGGTGCTTTCGTTTTTCGCTTCTCTTATCGGCGGCGCCATTTTCGGCTTCGGAATATTCGCCTGCTCTTTCTTCTGCTATCATCCTTTTGCAGGACTTGTTTACGCGGTTTTGCCGTGGACTTTCGTGCCGGCCGTTTTCTTTTATCAGTGGACAAAACTCGATTCCAGAAACACCGCCATTCTTTCCGGCCTGCTCTCCCTCCTTCCGTTTTTGTTTATACTCCTCGCTTATGAATTCTCCGCCGGAATGTATCTTTACCCCATACCCGCCGATACCCGCCTGTCTATTCAAAGCCTGCTCGGCATAGTAAATCCTTCCGGCGCAAAACCCGACATATTCGCCCTGGGCTTTTATCATGTTTCCGTCGCCGGCCTGATTATGGGCTGTGTTCTGCTGGTCAGGACTCGCAGAATATGGACGATTGTCTTAATCGCAGCGGCAATTTTCGCCGCCTTTTACAGACCCATAATGCACGTCCCGCCGGTTATGTGGGCCTCTGTTCCGGTTTTATTTTGTTCTATTATAATTGCCTCAGGCCTTGAAACTCTAATTCTCGCAGGCGCCGCCGATTCGAAACTGCTTCTGGCCTCGGCGGTAATATTATTTTTGTTCGGCCTGTTTAATGTTTTTGTGCCGGGCCAGTCGGGTCTTTCCCCTCAATTCATCGGTATGTACGGCCTCGGTGTCTTGGTCGTTATGCTTATCTTCTTTATCGCCCGCGCAAATCGCCCCTGGCATGGTGTCAGAATGTTCGTATTATATTCCGCCGCCCTGATGGACATATTAATCAGTACGAAATATATCATAGATATTATTTTCTAATCAGGGCCTGGTTCCGAAGGTATAAAAAAATGGCAGAGCTTTGTAAGCTCTGCCGTTTATTTTATGGCTCTTTCGTTTTTGCGTTTTAGCGTTTCGCCCGCTGCATCCTGCTTTACCATCAGACTTGCCGCATGTTGCCGAGACGGATAGGCCGGTTAAGCTAAACATAACCTTTTCAGGTAATTCGAGCCATGTTTTTTTATATGTCTCTGGTTAGACGTATCGTCTTATCAGTACTGAAAAGTTGAATTTTTTAAGACATATTTTTAAAATCATACGATAATTTTTACACTGGCAAAAAAGCACAAAATAAGTTAAATAATATCGGTCTTATTTGGAAAAGGATAAAAAATATGGATAATTTCACCTATTGCAACCCGGTCAAAATAGTATTCGGCAAAAACACAATCTCGCAATTAAACCAGCTTATAGACCCAAAAGCGAAGATTCTTTTAACCTACGGCGGCGGCTCAATTAAGAAAAACGGCGTCTACCGACAGGTTAAGGCCGCTTTGAAAAAACGAAAAGTCGTCGAATTCGGTGGTATTGAGCCTAACCCCACTTATGAAACCTGCCTCAAGGCTATTGCCCTCGGCAGAAAGGAAAAAATCAATTTCGTTCTCGCCGTCGGCGGAGGTTCGGTACTTGACGGCTCGAAATTCATCGCCGCGGGAATTCCTTATAAGGGCAAAAACCTCTGGGATATTGTTTCAAGCTTCGGACAAATCCTTAAAACCGTTATCCCTATAGGAACAGTTATTACTCTCCCGGCAACAGGTTCGGAAATGAATGCCTTTGGCGTTATATCGAGATTAAGCACAACCGAAAAACTCGCTTTCGGCAGCCCGCTTTGCTATCCGAAATTTTCGATACTCGACCCGCAGACAACTTACTCCCTCGACAAGAAACAACTGCGCAATGGCATTGTTGACACATTCGTTCACGTCGCCGAGCAATACGCCACTGTCGATTTGAACACCGCTTTGCAGGATAAATATGCCGAGGCGATTTTTAAAACTCTTATCGAAATCGCCCCCGCCGTAATGAGCGGCAAAAAAAATTACGACGCCCGCGCCAATTTTATGTGGTGTGCGACGCAGGCGCTGTGCGGCATTTTAGGCTGCGGCATAAAACAGGACTGGAGTACTCACGGCATCGGCCACGAGCTGACGGCCTTTTTCGGCCCAGCCCACGCCGAGACTCTTGCGATTGTTTTGCCGGCTATGTGGAAATACGAAATTAAAAACAAGTCCGCAAAATTTGCCAAACTTGCCGAAAACGTCTGGGGCGTAAAAAAAGGCACTGCAAAACAGAAAGCCAACGCCGCGATAAAACACACCGTTAAATTCTTCCATTCGCTCGGTATGCCGACGTCACTGAAAAATTACGGTATAACATCGAAGGACATCGAAAAAATCGTTCAGCGTTTTGCTGACAGGGGCATGGTAATCGGTGAAAATGGCGACATTGATTCCAAGGCAGTCCGGAAAATTCTGAAATTGTCTTTATAGGGCAAGGGCGGGCTTAGGTAAGGAGGACCGGCGGAATTGTGTTCTACAATTTTCCGCACCCTAAACCCTGCCCCCAATAATAACCCTACATATTTTTATATCTTGGTCCGCCGCCACCTTCAGGCACCGTCCAGCGGATATTGTCGAACGGACATTTCCTCTGACAGGTTTTACAGTGCAGACAGTTAGATGAATTTGCCGGTTTTACCTGCCAGCCTATCGTTTCATACACACCTGCCGGGCAGAATGTAATACATGGCGAACCAAATTTCGGCGTGCATTTCTGCGCACAGGTATTTGTGTTTATTATCGTCAGATGGCTGGGCTGCTCTTCGCGATGTTCCGTAGCCGCCATTGCCGTAAAAGTATCTTTGTCGTAATTCTTCGACGGTTTATATTTATATTTTTTGCTCGTAATCGCCTGATAATCTTCCTCAACATTGAACAGCGGCCCTTTCTGGCCGAGAACTGATAACGGCATCCCGAACAGCGGACCGAATTTTGCAACGTTCTGTCTGAATCTCGACGCAAATCTCATTTCTTCCATTACGCCCGACATATTCAGCAGTTCGGTATATTTCGACGCTGTGGAGTTAAAGTTATTCAAACACTGGGCAACTGCCTTGCCTGCTGCCATTCCGGATTTTATCGCGTTGTGCAAACCTTTAATCTTGAGCATATTGACAAACCCTGCCGCATCGCCGAGTATCAGCACGTTAGATTTTCCGACCGCGCTTGTCTGCGGATTTCTCGGCAGCGCGTAAAAGCCGCCTTCGGGAATCATTTTCGCCCCTGCTTCGACAATCGTGCCGCCTTCTATGAATTTTTTTACAAACTTATGATTTTTGAAATTCGTCAGCGCATCCTGTGGATTGAAATCGCAGTATTTCCAGTCCAGCCCGACAATCATTCCTACCGCGATATGATTTTGACTGACAGGATGCATCACACCGCCGCCGAACATCGCAGGCCCAAGAACTGGCGTCCACAAAGGATAGCCCATCGCGTGAACAACTCTTTCGCTGCTGAATTTGCTGAACTGTTCATCGCTTACCTTTATCAATTCCTTTACTCCGACTGAGTAAAGCTGTTTTGCTCGTCTCGTTAACCCCGCCTTTTTGACAAACTTTTCCGTTACCAGACCATCGCAGCCCTCGGCGAGTATAACTACATCTGCCTCGATAATTTCGCCCGCAACATAATTAGGCTGTTTTGCCCCGTGCTTATCCAGCCCCTGATCGACAAGTTTTATCCCCGTGGCGATATTTTTAGACACATCGTAAATAATATCTTCAGCGGCGAAACCGTGTATGACTTCGACTCCCATATCTTTCGCCGTCTGGCAGAGCCATTTCGTAAGTCTGCTTATCGATATTATATAATCTCCCTGATGTTTCATCTGGCCGAAGTTGATTTTGAACTTTTCCGCAAGTTGTATCGCTATATGAATATTGAAAGCTAATTTATCCCCCGCGAAAAACATCGTATTGTCTTTCGTCACTCTATACGCAAGAATATCCTTTGCCTCTTCGGATTGATGCCATTGCGGATTTACCTGTCCCATCAGCGATTCCAAAGCACCGGCTTCGAGAGTCGCGCCGGACAGATTGTGATTGCCCGCTTCGGCCGCCTTGTCGATTACGCATATTTCCGCATCGCTCTGCTGATGTTTCAGCGTAATCGCAGCCGATAAACCTGCCGGCCCTGCCCCAACAATAATTACTGAAGTTTTATTCATATCCGTAAAGCCTATATTGGTTAATTTTTATCTTTTGTCAATAGCGCAGAAAGCTGTGGCACGATTTTTTCTACTGTTCCTGTTATATAATAATCGCAGTGTTTGAAAATAGGCGCGTTCGGGTCGCTGTTGACCGCTACGATAATATCGCTGTTGGCAACGCCTATCATATGCTGAATCGCTCCGGAAATCCCCAGCGCGATATAAAGTTTGGGCCCTATCGACGTCCCGGTCTGGCCGACCTGATGAATACGGTCGATAAATCCCTGCTCTACCGCCGCCCTCGATGCGCCCTTTTCCACAACCGTATTAAGTCTTTGTCCCAGCGATGCGATAAGGTCGTTCAGGAGTTTTTCATAATTATCCCTGCTCTGCATTCCCTTGCCGCCGCTTACCACAACCTTGGCGCCAAGATTAATTTGGCCCGTGCCTTTTTCTGTTTTGATAATTTTCAGGCTCAAATCTTTTTCGCTTATATCGGCCGGCTCTTTTATGACTTTCCCTTTTCGCTCCGCATCGGCAGGAAGTCTCTTCATTACGCCCGGCCGGGCTGTTGCCATCTGACAGCGAGAATCTTTCGTGCATATCGTCGCCATAACATTGCCGCCAAGTGCGGGTCTTGTCTGCATCAGCACGGCGATTTGTTTTTTTCTGCTGCTGTCTTTTATTTCAAGTCCGGTACAGTCCGCAGTCAAACCACAGCCGAGCCTGTACGCAATCATCGGTGCAAGAACTCGACCACGAGGCGTCGCTGCATAGAGGACAATCTGCGGCCAATACCGGCCTATGGTGTCTGATAATACTTTTCTGTAGGTCGCCGGGTCAAACTCCGCAAGCAGCGGATGTTCTATCATATAAACAAAATCCGCCCCTGCCTCGATAAGCTCTCTGGACAATCCCTGTATATCGCTGCCTGCGACTGCAACGCCGACTTGCGTATCTAACGAATCGGCAAGACTCCGCCCCTTGCCTATAAGCTCGAATGTCGCAGGATGCAATTTTCCCCCGTCCCGTTCCGCAACCACCCATACCTGCCCCTCGTACGAAGGCTTTGTTGTTTGGAGTCCTTCGAGCATATCTTCCAGCGCTTTTTTGTGAAAATGTTCGCCGGCGGCACTCAAAATCTTTTCTTTTACTTCTCCCGTAATATCAGATAATTTTTCAACACCGGCTTTTTCAAGTACACCTTCGAAAAGTTTATAATCTTCACTTTCTTTTTTTGTACCTTCGAAACTCCTGTCGAAAATATTTGCTCTTTTCGCAGGCAGAACATAACTGTAATTCGATGTGTCCCCGTTCTGCCGTTCCGCGCCGAAGTTTTCAACTATTATTTTCGCAAGCTCCGCCGGCTCAGTTATGTGCTGACATTTTCTCGTGGTTTTACCCGGCGGGAAAACGGATATGACGCGGGTCTTTGAGCCGTCAATGCCGACATGCGTAGCGTTGATTTCGCTTGCTCCCCATTTTATAAGCTCGAATTTGCTCGCTCGGCGCGTCCCTTCGAATGTCGCGAACGTCGGGTATTCATATTTGGCGACTGTTATAACCGCCGGCGACTTTCGGCAGCTTACAACCTGGCTGCCTCCGCTTATGATTCCTGTAAATTCGAACTGCCCGTTTTTATATTCCACATCCGTTACATAAGGAATGCACGGAATATTTAATTCCTCTGCGATTTGTGCCGGCACCTGTGCCGTATCGCCGTCAACAGACTGCATTCCGCTTACGATATAATAATCTTTGGAACCGCCGAGCAAATCCTTTGCGATTTTTTTTATGGCAAACGCAAGAGGATTCGCCGTCGCGCAGGTATCCGCTCCGCCAAGTGATTTATCCGTCAGGAGAACGCCGGTATCGGCGCATCTCGCAAAACAATATCGCAATACTTCCTGCGCCATTGGCGGGCCCATCGTCAGCGCGATAATTTTGCCGCCCTTGCCGCTTAATTTATTCATCCTCTCGGCAACTGCGAAGGCATGGGTATCGAGTTCGTTGATAACGCTCGCAAGCCTCGACCGGATTAGGGTGCCCGTTTCGAGATTAAAGGCATTGTCAGTAATCTGCGTTATGTCGGGAACCTGTTTTACAAGTACTATATAATCGCTCATTTTCTCAAACCCAATTACTTTGCTTTCTTATTTAAACCTTACATAATCTTCCTTAAATTTGAGAAAATTAGATATAAGACAGGGGTTTTTATTTGTCACTATCCTGCTGTCAGCCCTTTAAAATGGCAAAAACAACGTTTTTTAACAAAAATCAGAGCCCCGACAGTTATGGAGGGGTATTTTAAAATATGGAGCGGTAAATTAAAATATCGGTCAGCCTTCGAAGCGAAGCGTCGACGCTGAGCGGAGACCCACGAGTTATTTAGTGCGTGGTTAGCCCTGCCAACACCTTGGCAGGGTTCGTCTTCCGGCGGCCGTCATTGCCAGTCTCGCCTTTGGCGGACGAAGCAATCTCATCTTGTCATTCCCGCGCAGGAATGTCACCCCCGCGCAGGCGGGAGTAGGAATCCACGTTTTTATTTAGCCGCCGCCGCTCGAGGCGGCGTGGTTGGCGGTTAGCCCCATCATTACTATGATGGGGTTCGTTATTATGGCGGGTTTCTCTCCCACCTTTGGGGGGTGTCATTCTTACTTGAAGATTCTTCTTTGAAGAGACGGGGGGATTGGGGGTTATTTTAAATTATTTTCCCGTGTTTAGCCCCCGGACCTGCCTGTCCGTCCGTAGATTTATCGAAGGCGGGTGCCGGGGGTTAACCCTGCCAATATTTGGCAGGGTTCCTCTTTTCCTGAAGCCCCCAACTTTATGTTAGGGGTTCGTTGTCATTCCCGCAAAGGCGGGAATCCACGTTTTTGTTTAGCCGCCGTCGCTCGAGGCGGCGTGGTTAGCCCTGCCAACATTTGGCAGGGTTCGTCTCGTGAAATGCGATAGTTTACCCTGTGGGATAATAATCCCACGGAACATATTAGGCTTTCTTTCATGGAGAACCCCGGACTACTTCAAACGACTACAACTCCATCCCATCAGGGCATCTCTATCCGGCATAGCATCCGGAATCTTTCAACGCACTTGGATACATGTAAATCGATCTTTGATGTGGGTATTCATGTATCTACCCTTTGATGAAGCATTTAATAATCCCTCATATTCATACTCCGACACGCCAGAGTACTGGTAAATGCTCCCAGAATTGAATTCTACTTCTAATATCCTTTTATCCGTATCATAACCAATTGAACGAATATTACTTGATTGTACTGAAATTCTATTCATTGCGGTTCCCTCTCTAAAAAGTTAAATCTTTCCTCCATTTCCGGCCTTTTGAGCATATTGAGAGATCCGGCCACATAAATCTATTAGTATTGGCGATTGCTTTTTCTTTTCATGTAACTTTTCAAGCGTTGCAGCAATCACCATACCATTCTTCTTCTTTGTTTTTACCTCTTCAAATCCATATTCTTTTACTATTACATCTTGTGCTTCCTGCCACTCCATCCCCTCAAAACTTCTTTCTACTTCTGTCCCGATAGAGTCCTTCCACATAATAATATTATTTCCTCGTATCGTTTCGCATTTCCCTGTATCCTCTATCTGTAAGCCGCATAAACTTGCTATAGCTTTATTTATTTCCTTTTGCTTGTTTAGTCCTTCTTTCGCGCCCTTAATTTTGTCTGCCCTACCTGAATCCCCTTCGGGAAGTTTTTCTGCTTGTTCAATCCTCTCAATACAGCTTTCTATGTCTGAGTCGCAAATGACAAAAGTTGGTATGTCAAATTCCTGTGCTATCGCCACAAGCCGTGGCATATTGTTTTTTCCACCTGCTACAATAAAATGGCATCCATTCCGCCTAAAGCTTTTCCACTCTCCAGTTAAATTTAAATGTGTTGCAATAAACGCCACATCTTCTTCTCCCTCTACCAAAACTACCACCGGAGAAAAAAATATCTCCTTTTGGGATGTCTGCATAATTTGTCCCACTGTTGCCATAAGACTCGTGGGCGACTGAGCTTCCTTGCCAAATGCTTTTGTAATTCTTTTTTGTACTTTCTCATAATTCGCTGATTTAACTACGGAGCAAGGTTTTTTACCATATTTACGAAACATTCTTATATTTTTAAATCCTTTGCTGGATACGAAATACGGACTGTGACTCGTAACGATAACTTGAGAATTATTACCTGGTTCTGCTAATCTTTCTAACACGCTTTGCATATGTTGTGCCTGTGGCGGGTGTTGATAAAGTTCGGGTTCTTCAAATCCAAGAAGTAATTTAGAACCTCCCTTTTGTTCCGTTGCAACAAGTTCTTTCAAAATTGCTACAATAAAACCTCTTTGCATTCCATGTCCCATTCTTGAAATACCTTGATCGATAAAGGCATCTTCCCCTACTTTAGCTTTTGCAATCGGCCCTTTAACTCTTATAGGCTCACCATGCCACTCAAGCTCTAAATTTGCACGTGGATTAGTCCACTCCCTTAAACTGTCTTGTATAGACAAACCCAGCTCTTTTAAAGCACCTTTTTCTTTCTCGAGAATCTCATTATATCTATTTTCTATTTGTGACTCTAATTCGTCAATGTCACTTTTAAAATTGATCTTTGCCCTAACTGTTCTTTGTAGTAATTGTCCTAACGCTGTCTTGCTCCCTTCTTCTTGTTCACTTGAGGCATCTTTAACGGCTGGAATATAAACCCACTGAACTAAATCAGCAAGTCTATACAACCCTCCTGTAAATCCATAACATTGACACTCTGCATCTTCCATGCTGCATTCCGCTGATCTCTCATTTTCATATTTATGCAAAGCATCTTGCATTGTTGTTCCAGTAGTTGCTTTGGGTAATTCGGAAAATTTTTCACGTAATTCATTGTAAATCTTAGATAATTCGGCTACTTTAGCATCATCTTCTTTTGCTTTAAAATAAGACTTGAAATCTTTCATTACTAATCGAGAACCATATTGTTTGACAGGTGCCCTCTCAATCGTTTCATCCCATTCAGCTTTTGCAAATAAAACCAATTTATCTTGTCGAGCATATAGCTTAATCAACTCTTTTGCTTGTGTTGAAATTAAAGGATCATCTTCATTCGGCAAGTCTTCAAATGTTAGAGTTATTTTCACAGGTTGTTGAACGTTTCCGTGATGAAAATCTTCTTTTGTTAGATTCAATACGTCAGTTACTGTCGAATCATTGTTTCTAAAAAAAACATTAAGCGCCATCAACACAGCGGATTTCCCAGAGCCGTTAGGACCGACTAGGCATGTATAATCATCGAAATTAATAGTCTGATCTTTAAAAGATCTGAAATTTTCAATTCTTAACTCCGATAGTTTCATTTTATCCTCTATTATATTTTTAAATTTTACTTTGTCATTTTGCTTTTTAATTTTTGACATTTGATTTACCGCTGTTGTAATTCCTCGATGTTTTTCCGCCGTTCAGCGATTCGTTTTTTCTCTTCTGTCTCTTGCTTGTCGCGGCGTAGTTCTTAACGAAGTCGGATGTTTACGTAATTATTAAAAATCAAAGTAATCTGTGTAACTTGTGGCATAGCTATCAGCGATGAAACAAAATTCTATCTCTTTTCCCCCTAAAACTCAACGAAAAATATTTAGCAATATTAGCAGTGTGAATCCGTGTCGTTCCGTGTCTAAAAAAACCTGTGTCCTCTGCTGAAGCGTCGGAACGAAGTGTCGGAGCTGCAGCGCAGACCCCAGCGCTTAGTTTTGCCCGTGACAAAACTGCAGGGGTAGACCCCCGTATTTAAATATCGGTTAGCCCCCGGACCTGCCTGTCCGTCCGTAGATTTATCGAAGGCGGGTGCCGGGGGGTTAGCCCTGCCAATACCTTGGCAGGGTTCATCATATATTTAGCGCCTCTGCGGTCCCTGTGACTTTGCCTGCCCGTTCGTAGCCCCTGCCCTGCATAGCACGTAGTGCGGCGTAGGGTTGGCGAAGACGGGTGGTAAAATTAATTTTGTCTTTCGTGTTTCTTCCGTCCTTCGTGGTAAGAAACCGCATCTATCTCAAAATTTGCATAAAATGGCTGTTTTTTACCCCAATCCAGTCGAAAAAACCTAGTTTCGGACTTATTTCTTGATACTCTCGCCCAAAAATTGTTAAATATCTCCTATCTGTGGAACTTGTCCGCCCTCCGGCGGGTTGGAAATTGGAATTGTGTACTTTAAATAAAGGGTAAAAAATGGCAGATCTGAAAGCGTTAAGCGAAGCTGTAATTAAAGGCGACCAGAACAAGGCTCTCGAAATCACAAAAGCCGCTATCGGCGAAGGCATGGCACCGGCTACCATTCTCAACGATGGTCTCATCGCCGGCATGAACATAATTGGCGTACGTTTCAAGAACAATGAAGTTTACATTCCTGAGGTTCTCATTGCCGCTCGTGCGATGAAGACTGCTATGGAAGTCCTTGAACCGAAGCTCGTTGAAGCAGGCGTTAAGCCTTTGGCTAAAGCCGCGATAGGCACTGTACAGGGCGATTTGCACGATATAGGCAAGAACCTTGTTGTTATGATGCTTAAGGGTGCTGGTTTTGAGGTAGTTGACCTTGGCGTTGACGTCAGCGACAAAAAGTTTGTGGAAAAGGTAAAAGAGACGAATCCGAAAGTTGTCGGCATGAGTGCTCTTTTGACTACTACTATGCCTTCGATGGAAAAGACGATTAAGGCTCTTAAGGAAGCCGGCCTTACTGTAAAGACAATGATTGGCGGCGCTCCCGTCACCCAGGCCTACGCCGACAAAATCGGCGCGGACGGATATGCCCCAGACGCGGCATCGGCGGTTGACGTTGCGAAATCGCTGCTCAGTAAATAAATAATATTTTTAGCATACCAATGAAAACGGCACCGTGAAGGTGCCGTTTTTTTTATGGCATATCAAAAATAATACAGACAGATATTACAGCTTATACTATCACGTTTTTTTATACAAATCCCCCAATAAGACACATGGACAAATGGTAAAATTAGCCCTAAAGGCTTGACTTTCGCAAGTTGTTTAGGATAAAATACTTATATGCAGAAAATTAAAAATGTTATACTTGCGCAACTCCTTATGGAGACAAGATTTGGGCCGAAAGCCGAGCAACTTAAACAGCTCGAATCGGCCGAAGAGCTTTACAAAATAATCTCGCCAAGTCAGGACTATCCATTCGAATTCGTCTGCTTCAGGATTACAGGCTATCGGCCAAAAGAACAGAGCAGAACGCAAATGATACCCGGCAAAGAACTTCTCGAAAGCCTGCCGGGGTATATCGCAAAGGCAAGCGCAAGACTGCACCTGAAAGCAGAACAGCAGGACGAGAAAATTTATTCGCTGGACGAACTGGCGAAAAAATTCAATATCTCAATCAGAACTCTCGAACGCTGGCAGAAAAGAGGACTTCTCGGCAGAAAATATATCTTCCCCGAGGGCAGTTTGAAAACAGGTTTTACCGAATCGGCCATCAATGAATTCGCAAAAGCAAACCAGGAGCTTATTCAAAACGCCTCGAAATTCAGCACTATCGAGCCGCACTTGAAAAATGAAATTGCCAAACGAGCCGGCCAGCTTGCCCAGGACCAGAGCCTCAGCAGGACAGCGGTAATAAAAAAAGTCGCCGCCGAGTTCGGCAGAGCCGCTGAGACGATAAGACTCATTCTCATCGAACGTGAAAAAAATCAGAAAAAACCTGTCTTCCAAAACCGCCACGCCCCGATAGGCACGGCTCAGGCCGTGACGATTTTCAATATGTATCAGGACGGCGCGACCGTTCAGGATATCGCCGAAAAATTCGGACGAAGCACCAGCTCCATTTACCGCATTATAACCCAAAAGAGAATCAAAAAACTTCTGGCGGTAAAAATTGAATATATCCCCAGCGATGAATTCCTCCGGCCGGACGCGCAAAAACAAATCCTTTTAGACCAGCCTTACATTCGCAGAACGCCGCGAAGGATTATTTCCGAGCCGGACGGCAGAATAAACCAGAAGGACTGGCAGCAATTTATCGAAACCGTTAAAAAAATTCCGATGCTCAACCGCGAGCAGGAAGTGCAGTTATTCAGGCGCTACAATTTTTTGAAATATCTCTCGGCCGATACGATAAGCAAACTGAGCCTCCACAGTCCGTGCGGCAGAACCGCGTATCAGGCACAGGAACTGCTTAACGAAGCCGGACAGTTGAAAAATATAATCATCGAAGCCAATCTGAAACTCGTTGTCAAAATCGCCGGCAGGCATTCGACCGGCGCAAACCTGCAGGACCTCGTCAGTGAAGGCAATATGGCGCTGATGCGGGCGGTTGAAAAATTCGACTATATGAAAGGATTTCGGTTCAGCACATACGCATCGTGGGTTATTTCCCGCGCCTTCGCCCGTTATCTTCCCGCACAGGCACGCATGAGCGCAGGCGCCGAGCAATCCGCCGATGAATCGCAGCAGGCGGCCGCCCAAACAAGCGGAATCGAAGACATCGAAACGGCACACAGCAGCCTTATGCAGGTTATCGATGAAAATCTTACCGAACGGGAACGATACGTTATTCGCTACCATTTCGGCCTGAGCGGGACGATAGTCAAAAAAGATTTCAAAACGTTAAAACAAATCGGCGAAGATTTGGGCGTAACAAAAGAACGTGTCCGGCAGATTGAACTTGAGTCGCTCCAGAAATTAAGACAAACTCTCAGTCCGGAAGAATTCGAATTGCTGACGAGATAAAAACCCCCAATATAAAATTGGGGGCTTAAGGATTACCCGGCCCCCGCAATTTTGCTTCGAAGTGCAAAATTCAAATGTTCAAAACTCGACGACGAACCCTGCCAAGGTATTGGCAGGGCTAACCCCCCGGCACCCGCCTTCGATAAATCTACGGACGGACAGGCAGGTCCGGGGGCTAACCGATATTTAAATACGGGGGTCTACACTTCGTTCGCAATGACCCCTCATTAACATTCGGGGCTCTGTTAGAATCCTCAGGAAAGTTCAAGACAGCAAAATCTTTGTGATATTTTTTCGCGGCCTCGTCATAAGCCCTTGCGGCGTCATCTTCGTTTTTGAAATAGCCGAGAAATTTGGTAGTACCGTTGTAAACTATTCGGGCGTAGAATTTTTTTCTGCTTTTTATAAAAGCGACGCCCTTGTATTTTGAGCTTTTGGGTTTGCTTGTTTTTCTGCTGCACCTGCTATTTTCAGCAAGGGTTACAATCTGCAGATTTTGTTTTGTGTTGTTAAGGCCGTTGGCGTCTTTGTGATGGACGACTTTGCCGGCAGGAGCATTTGTGATTTCTCTGTGCATATAGATAATTTTCCCGATACCCATCCTGGCGGCATAGAAATTATCCGTTTTGCCCTGATAAAACTGCCAATCCTCCTTCGCCAGTTTTTCATAATCGTCGGGGTCAACGATTGCGTGTTTTCCATTTGTAAGTTTTATTTTTCGAAAGGCGATGCCGTACTTTTTCTTTCGATAGCACAGGAGAAAATAAACACATATACTTTCGAGAAATGTTGGATAAGGAATGGGAAGATATAGTTTTGGCATAAATTCTTTCGATTAAATAAGATTATATGACCGCTCTCTCACGGTCGCGGCTCTGCCCCCCGGCACAGGTCCGGGGGCTAAACAACGCCTCTCCGTATTACCTGAAAACTTGCGCGGTTTTGACGAGTTTTTGAGGGGAATTTTTTGGGCGAAAATCGTAAATGCTTGTGATAGTTGGAGTTAAAAATTTTGGAAAAATCTTATTTTTCACATTTGCGCAATTTTTTTATTGCGCGCTTTTGACTATGTCGCCACAGAGGATATAAAAAGTATATTTTTAGCCACAGAGTACACCTGCCTTCGCTCAAAGCTACGGCAAGGCAGGCAGAGAACACAGAGATATTTTAAAAATGCAGCCACTTTAAACTGCGGATTTTTTTAAAAAAATCGGGGTTTGTTTTGCCAGATGGTTGCGGACAAAATCCTTTGTCTTCTCAGGAAAACAGGGGTATAATTTGTCAGGATAGCGAGGACAGCTAATTTTAATAATTAGGCATAGTCGCCTATTTTTCTCTCACACCGCCAATAACACGGTTTGTCGCAACTGAATATAATCTGCCTTTGGGGTTTGTATTTACGCGGCAGGCGACGAACTTTTTGCACCACGAAGGACAGAAGAATCACGAAGAAAAAATTATATAATATAAAAAAAGTTTCGTGTCTTAGTGCCTTTGTGGCTATCGAAAAACTTGTCCGTTCTGCTGACAGAGAACAGGCGGTCAGGCTTTTTTGGTCAGCATACTATATTCTATTTCAAAGCGAAGCTTGTGTTTAACTTCCTCCTCTGCTATCGCCAAAAGCACCTCTTTGGACTTTGGGTCGGTAACATGGGGCAGTAAATCCACATAAGTCCTGAACGAGGCCTCCTCTTTTTCGATTGCGAGCAAAAGTATGTCCCTGTAATCCATACTGCCCAGGGAATCTGCATCCGGTATTGAATCGGCCTCTGATGGGACGAACGAATCTTCTTCGGCGGGCAGAACTTTTCCCATTTTCAAAATTTCCAGCTCGAGCTGTTCCTTGTGGCCAAGCTCTTCTTTGGCAAAATCTTCAAGAACCTTGCGCATCTGGGGATCGCTGACAACTTTGGCCAGTGCCATATAGAAATGATACGCCGCTATTTCGCGAAAAATCGCAAACTCAAAGATTTCGCTGTCCGGCTCGGTTTGCGCCATAGTTTTGCTCCAAAATCAACCTCGCCATAATTATACGTTCCCGGCCGGGGCAAGGCAAAAAGATTTTGAGCTAACCAATCAGGGCGTTCTCTCTGTAAGGAGTCCTTAGGCCTGTGCCTAAAATCGGCGTCATTCTGTGTTCATCTGTGGCTAAAATTCTTTATTTTGCATTTTTTCTTTTCTTTGTTAAAATTACCCGAAGAAACCATTTAAAAGGGAGAAACTAAATGTCAAAAATTGGCTTTATCGGCGCCGGCAATATGGCCGAGGCGATAATCAAAGGCATTATCGACGCAAAGTTTTATAAATCGAAGGATATAATCATCAGCGATATTCGTCCGGAGCGCATTAAATTTCTCTGCAAAAAATACAAGGTTTCATCCGCCGCCGACAATTGCAAACTGACAAAGGCCGTTGATGTACTTGTTTTGAGTACCAAGCCGCAGAATATACGGGAAGTTCTGGAAGAAATAAAAGCCTCTGTCAGCAAAAAACTTTTGATTGTATCCATAGCCGCAGGTGTAACGACCAAAAAGATTCAGAAGGTTCTCGGCAATGTTTCTGTCGTGCGCGTGATGCCGAATACTCCCGCTTTGATTGGCGCGGGAGCGGCGGCGATATACGCAACGAAAAATGCAAAGGCCAAAGTAAAATCTGTTGTGCAGATTTTTTCCGCTGTCGGCCTTGCGGTAGTTGTTAATGATGAAAAACTCATCGATGCCGTAACGGCAGTCAGCGGTTCCGGGCCTGCGTATTTCTTTTTACTGATGGAGGAGATGATAAAGACGGCCGGAAAACTGGGGCTTAAAAAAGAGCTTGCCGAAAAGCTTGTTTTGCAGACGGCAAAGGGAGCGGGTCTGCTTGCGGTTGAGGCGTTAAAAAACGGTCAGTCCCCGGATATCCTGCGAAAAAATGTTACATCTCCCGGCGGGACTACGGAAGCTGCGCTGAAGGTGTTTGCCAAGCGTAAATTTGAAAAGACAGTTCTCGATGCGCTGCGGTCCGCTGCGAAACGAAGCAGGGAACTTTCGAAATAGCGAATTTGGCTATTCGACCGCGATTGCCTCTACGGGACATTCATCGGCTGCCTGCTGGGCGGCGTCTTCGAACTGAGGCGGAACCTGCTCGACGATAACCTCTGCGATGTTATCGCCCATCCTGAAAACTTCCGAACAAGTCTCGACGCATAGCCCGCACGATGTACAACTGTCATCAATTTTTACTTTCATAACATTCCCCTGCTAAACTTTTTGTTTTAGGTATTGGTTTAGGTAACGTTTATAAATGCCCAAACCAAAAACGTGACATTACCATTACCTCTACCGGTTTTTTACGCAGATTCCCACCCCCGCCTACGCGAGGGTGATATTCCTGCGCGAGAATGACACTCTGATAAAAAAGGCCGGGTTTACCAGTCACAACCAAACGACCGCGTATGGCTGCTCGCTTCCGCGTCTGACCAGGTTTGCGGGTCCGGATAGTCTGAGACCCGGCCGGATTTATTGTATCGTTTATTCCGCAAATGACAAGCCTAAAGCATTTAAAACAATTCAATTTGACTAAACGGCCTTTTGCATTTATGATGGTTTTTCACGGATTCTATACGGAAAAACAATGGCTTATACAGTACTGGCAAGAAGGTATCGCTCGCAAACGTTTGACGACGTGGTCGGGCAAAACGCTATTTCTCAGACGTTGAAAAATGCGATAACCTCCGGCAGGGTCGCCCACGCCTATCTTTTCACCGGCACACGGGGCGTAGGCAAAACCACTATGGCCAGAATCCTTGCCAAATCGCTAAATTGCCTCGCATCCAACAAGCCAACGGTCGAGCCGTGCTTAAAATGCGATAGCTGTATATCGGTAAACAGCGGCGAAGATATCGACGTTGTCGAAATAGACGGGGCGTCGGAACGTAAGATAGAAGATATCCGCGAACTGCGGAACAACGCCATATACCGGCCGGCAAGGGCCAGATACAAGATATACATTATAGACGAAGTACATATGCTCACGACAGAGGCGTTCAACGCCCTGCTGAA
This sequence comes from Phycisphaerae bacterium, assembly GCA_041652575.1. Classification (NCBI taxonomy): domain Bacteria; kingdom Pseudomonadati; phylum Planctomycetota; class Phycisphaerae; species Phycisphaerae bacterium. The sequence goes on from JBAZHC010000006.1 coordinate 101,009, forward strand.
AATCCTCGAAGAACCGCCTTCACACGTTAAATTCATTTTCGCGACAACCGAGCCGAACAAAGTACTGGCGACAATCCAGTCCCGATGCCAAAGGTTCGATTTCGGCAATATCAGCCCTGCCGATATTATCACTCAGCTCAAAAAAATACTTACCGACGAGCAGATAAAATTCGAGGACGATTGCATAATCGCCCTGGCAAGACTTGCCAACGGGTCGATGCGCGACGCGCTGAGCCTGCTCGACCAGATTATCAGCGCAGGGACGCAGCCTTTGACGGTGAAAATGCTCGAAGATTTGCTCGGACTGCCGAGCAGCGAAAAAACATACCTGCTCCTCGAAAAAATCGGCGCTGCCGACGCCGCGGGAACATTGCAGGGAGTTGACGACCTGCTAAATACCGGCCTGAGCTGCACGGGATTGCTCGATGCGCTTATCAACGGCCTTCGCGATATGATGGTTCTCAAGGCGGCAAAGGCCGCGTCTTCTCTGGTAATCCTGACCGAAGCAGAAAAGAAAAGGCTTATTGAAATAGCAGAAAACTTCGATATACCGGCCCTTGTTTACAATATAGCGCTTCTCGAAAAGCTGCGCTGGCCGGTGAAAAACAGCGATAATCCGCGGGCACTTCTCGAAGCATCGCTGCTGAGATTCGCCCTGGCCGAGCAATTTATGAGCATACCCGACTTACTCAACGCTAAAGGCCCTGCCGAGCAGTTAAAAAAAAACACAGCAGTAACACATAAGACACAGAACACAGAACACAGTCCTATGGACTCCTTACGGAGAACACAGAATTCAGAACTCAAATCTGACCAGCAGGCGGACAAATCCCAGGAACCTGTAATCGCGGCAGGAGCGGATATCGAGCAGATAAAACAAAATTGGGAAAAAATAATTAATTCAATCCCGAATACGAGAATTGCTGAGCTTTTGAGAAAAGCATCCCCACTGCGATTAAACGGTAATTTGCTAATCCTTGGCTTTAACGGGTGCGATGAATTTACGATGAAACTCTGCAAGGGAAACGGCAAGCAGGAAGCAATCGAAACCATCCTGAGCGGTTTACTTGGCACAAAAATAAAAACCGGCTTTGAAATTATTAATGAAGCTTCGCAGAATCTGGCCAAGCCCAAACCACGCGGAGCAAAGGTGAGCAAAAAAACTATCGATGAGGCAGCTAACAGCCCAATCATAAAAAATATGCTTACCGAATTTGAAGCTAACATTATAGATGTAGAGGAACAGAACTAATGAGGACGGTTTATGGATTTGGACAAACTTGAACAAATAAAAAAACTTGCAATTATATCTGTTTTCGCAGACGACACTCTAATGAAAACACTTGTCCTAAAGGGTGGCAATGCTTTAGATATTGTCTATAAAATTTCCCCCAGAGCCTCAATAGATCTGGATTTTTCAATCGAATCTGAATTTGACTCTCTTAATGAGTTTTTAGACAGGCTAAGTAAATCATTAGAAAAAATTTTCAGTGAAAATGATTATATAATTTTTGATATTGCTATTAAGGAAAAGCCCGAACAAAACAAACCTAATACTCCAAAATTTTGGGGAGGCTATCAGTTAGAATTTAAAATTATAAGCAAAAATGATTACGTTAAGCATCAAGAAAATATTGATGCTTTGAGGAAAAATGCTACGGTTGTTGGGCCACTTCAGAAAAGGAAATTTAGCATTGATGTAAGCAAGTGGGAATATTGTGAGCACAAACAAGCCTTTGAGCTTGAAAATTATACCATTTATGCATATTCGCCAGAGATGATAGTATTTGAAAAGATAAGAGCTATTTGTCAGCAAATGCCGGAATATGTGGAATTAATTGGTCAATCTTATCGAACTGCTCGAGCGAGAGATTTCTTTGATATTTATACAGTTTTAAATCATTTTACAATAAATTTAACCACTCCAAACAACATTGAACTATTAAAGCGAATCTTTAAACAAAAAGGTGTAGGTTTAGGTTTAATTAAAAATATTAGAAATTATAAAGAATATCATAGGGAAGATTTTTCAACGATACAAAATACTGTAAAACCTAATATAGAACTAAAGGCGTTTGATTTTTATTTTGATTATGTTGTAATGAAATGTGATGATTTATGCAAGGCCCTTGGGGAAGTATAACCTCCATTTTTCAGAATAGTCTAAATCTGTCATTTTGTGCATAAGATAAAAGTCGTATTTTATTTCAAATTTTCTTAATAATTCAATTTGCGACTCTTCATACGCACCTGTTTTATCTAAGTAAAATCCAATTACCTGATGGTAAGGATATACATAGTTAATCTTTTTGAGCAAAGCAGTTAGCCTGTTGATAGAAACCTTATCTTTTGCCAATTTATACGCTCTTAATACTTCAAAAGGCCCGCCAGAGTACTCTGGCCTTACGGCTATGTCAATTAAAGTGCGTTCTACATCTGTTAATCGTATTTTTTCTCCTTCATAACCAACCGACTCAATAACTCCAGCATTCCCGGTTTGCATACCGTTTAATAATCGTATTGTATTATTATGGTACTTCGCAATATTTTGAGAAAGTCTGGTAGCATTTCTAAATGCAAAATCTATCCCACTCTGCACAAGAGTACCTTTAGAATGGGGCTTGGATCCTTGTTCAAAGTTTAAGCAAATTGTTTTTGGGATTTGCTCGGTTAGCTCGTGAAAATACATTGCAGTATAATGCGTAAAATAACTTTTAGGTTTCAGGGCCAAAAGTAGTTCATAGAAAGGGATCTCGCCCCAAGTGTATCTAACAATAGAACGGTATGAAAAATTGAATATTTCTTTTTTTAGTTTGGTATCTTTAATTAGAAAATTTATAAAATTATTGCAAGACATATACATTGCCAAACGCCAGTATGCACGGTTCTTTTCGAGGATTTCCCTGATATCAGATAGTTCAAAAATCTTCTGATTTAAACCATCAAATAGTTTTATTATGTCGGGCTTCGCTATAGATATTCGAGTTTTTGCCATGATTGCAACTTAGTATTATTAATATCAAAACTATTTTTAGATGCCTTTATAAATCTCGGCTAGTAGTTCACTTTAACGTTAAGTTTTAGTTGTAGTTTGAGTTATACACTAATAGTTTTCGTTTAATTATACCATTTACAGTAGTATATATACTACTGTAAATTGGATTAGTTATTGATCCTTTTAATATAGTCATATAATTATTACATAATTTTCAATAAACACATGTACATGGAGCGTTTAAAGCATTTTATTATTGTGTTATGTAGTATATATACTACATAACATAGGGTCAATATAAAAACATAAGTCATTTTATTGAGCAATTTCCCATAATTCCTTTATAAAAAGATATATAAATTGTATGTAAAATAGGTCTTTTTTGTTACAATTAATAATTGACAGGTTTTATGTAGTATATATACTACATAAAACCTATGAATATCAAACTTAAATTCCACTTGTAGCTAACAAAATCACATTTTTTTAAAACCTCCTTACAAATTCGCGATTAATCGCATATAAAAAAGGCGGTTATTTGACGTTGCCATATTTTGAAAAAACCATAAAATGGTAAGGTAAATGGTTTAAAAACGAGATTGCTTCGCCCCAAAGGGGCTCAGATGACAAGGTGTAAAGATAAGGCGAATAAAAGGAAGGTGCGGGATGAACCCCCGTTAGACCTGGTTGGTTTTATACATATGTTGTAAAGTTCGAAAAGGCAGGTATATTTTATACAGGTTGTACAAACAATTATAAATTGAATGGAGGTCTAACGGGGTGAATCCTGCATATACACAGAGTTTAAATAAGCTGATAGATGAACTTGGCAGGTTGCCGGGCATAGGCACAAAAACCGCTGAACGGCTGGCATTTCATATCCTGAGAACGGAAAAAGCCGAAGCACTTTCCCTTGCCGAGGCCATCACGAAACTAAAAAGCAGCGTCCGGCAATGCAAACAATGCCATAACCTTTCCGAAGGCGATTTATGCTCGATTTGCCGCGACGCCAAACGCGACAAAAGCATTATCTGCGTCGTCGAACAGTTCAAGGACCTCATAGCCCTTGAAAAAACCGGACTCTGCAAATGGGTTTATCACGTCCTCGGCGGCCATATCGCTCCGCTGGACGGCATCGAGCCGCACGATTTGACAATCGACCATTTAATCAGCCGAATCCGCGACGGCAAAATCAGCGAGGTTGTAATGGCCACGAATCCGACCGTCGAAGGCGACGGCACGGCCCTTTATCTCAGTTCATTAATAAAACCTTTAGGCGTTAAAATCACACGGCTCGCAAGAGGCCTGCCGGGCGGAAGCCAGATAGAATACGCCGGCGGCGCGGTTTTGACAGACGCTATACTCGGCAGAAACGAACTCGAATAGCGATTTTCAGCGTGTTTTTGCCGATTTTCCCCCATTTTAGGCACATTAAATTGCTTTTTTCGCAACAATTTGCTATATTTAATCCAATTGGAACGAAATTTGCATATTAGGCACGAATTTTTCCTGGAAGTGGTATGAAGCTGGATATGACAAACCAGATGCGGCTCGAACAGCGGATGAAGCTTGCGCCGCGGATGATTCAGTCGATGGAGATTTTGCAGCTTCCGATGTTCGCGCTTCTTGAAAAGATTGAAGCCGAGCTTAGCAGTAATCCCGTTCTTGAAACAGATGAGCCTTTGGAAACCGATTCTCTGCCGAACATTAACAGCGACATTGAACCGGCCACAGTTCAACAGTCCGAGCAGCCGGATGCACAGGTGCAGGAGCTTAAAGAAACCCGCGACGAGGACAAGCAGGAGGATTTCGCAAAACTTGACGATTTCGCCGAGCAGTCCGACGATTATCTTTACCGTACCGAAATTTCCAAACGGACAAGTTACGATAATGAGCCGGACAAAAAAATGGAGGCGATGAACAACGCTCCGGATTTGGGCGTTTCGCTCCATGATTATCTCAGCGAACAATGGCGGCTTGTCGATGCGGACGAAAAGACAAGAAAAGCCGGCGACCAAATCATAGATTACATCGATGAAAAAGGTTATCTGAAGGTTCGGCTCGAACAGCTTCACAATAAAGATAAAAATGATTTCGGAATGGAAGACCTCGAAAAAGCATTAAAGCTCGTCCAGCAGCTCGAGCCGGCCGGCGTCGGCGCACGCGACGCGAGAGAATGCCTGCTGATTCAGATAGACCAATCTTCGGAAGATATGAGTTTCGAGAGGGAGCTTGTATCGAAATATCTCGATAAGCTTCTTGAAAATAAACTGCCGGACATCGCGAAAAAAATGAACTGCACGGTCGAGCAAATTAACGAGGCTCTTTTACGGATGCGGAAGTTCGATACTTCGCCGGGGCTGCAGATTGGCAGGGTCAGGAATCATCCGGTAAAGGCTGATATAATAGTTGAGCCCGTCTCCGCTGAAGCCTGCAGGTTTAAAGTTTACCTGGCGGACAAAAGCGTTCCGGCTCTTCGGATAAACGAATATTATGCCGGTATGGCAAGGGACAGAAAACTCGACGTAAAGGCGCGCCAGTTTCTGCAGGATAATATTCGTTCGGCAAGATGGCTAATGGACGCTATCGCACAGAGGAAGCAGACCCTTTTGAAAGTCAGCCAGGCGGTTGTCGACAGCCAGAGCGAATTTTTCGAAAAGGGCCGGATGTATTTAAAACCGCTGCCGATGTCGGAGATTGCCGAGAAGGTCGGCGTTCACGTCGCTACCGTTTCGCGGGCTGTTTCGGGCAAATATATTCAGTCGCCGCAGGGACTGATGCCGCTGCGGGACCTTTTCGGAGGCGGAATGGAAACCGATGACGGCGGAAGCGAAAGCTTCGAGGCGATTCGCGCAAAGATGCAGCAGATTATAGATTCCGAAGACAAGTCGAAACCGATGAGCGACGACGCGATACGCAAAAAGCTCGAACAAATGGGAGTGAAGGATATCGCAAGAAGAACTGTCGCGAAATACCGCAAATTAATGAATGTACCAACGGCGAGATTCAGAAAAAAATTCTGATTTTTCCCCGTTTTGTGATTTATCAGCCGACCGTCAACTTCATAATCAAAAAAATAACTATCGCCGTCAGTACCATAAAGGCGAGAATCGAGCCGAACAGAAGAACCGTCTCGCGAAGAAACGAGACGAGTGTAATTTTTTCGAGTTTCGTCGCTTTATACACAACCGCGATAACAGTTATCAGCGGCAGCGCGAGCAGAAACGCCTGTGGCGTTGTGCCGATATTAATAGGGGCCATAAAGCCGGCAAGACAATAATCAATCATTTGTTCTGCTCTTTTATATTAATACAATGAGCCATATAAACGGCATTGATAACACACAAAAGGTTCAGCATTCCGGCGATGCCTGTGTAGATTTCACCTATTTCTCTCGGCCTGCCGTACGCGTCCAGATGATATACGGAGCCGCTGAGATGAGCGATGAATGCAGCCGCCGGCGAAAATAAAAGCTGTGCCCAGTACCAGGGCGTGTTTGCGTCGATTACGGCAATCGAGCCGATATAGGTGCCAAGCCCAAACGCGAAAACAATCGCAACAAAAATTATCGCAGCGCGTTTGTGCTGACCAATCAGCCAGTGGCCGGCGCCTGGTATCCACCAGCCGAGAACGCCGGCAAGAAAAAGAAGCCATATACCGGGCAGCTTAAATTTCCCTGCTGTCACTGATTTTCTCCATTTGCATTATTCGAATCGGCCGGGGAGTTCGGTTCCTGCTGCGCGGGCCTGAGGTTCAATCTCTTAAGAATATTGTCCGGCAGAAAATGCTCTACCGACATACTCTGTGAATCAATATAATCCTGCTGGAAAGCGAGCTGCTGGCGTATCTGTTCATAATCCTCGATTGCACCGGAATCACGAGTTAAACTTTTTATCACATAAAAGGAAAGCCGGGGCTGGAAACCGATAATCGCCGGCAGAGTTACCTTTTTCGCCTGGATATCTTCAAACTCACTGTTAATTGTGTCCATAAGTTTGCTGTAAATCAGGCTTTGATTCATAATGCCTTCGGCACCGGCCATACCGGCAGTTCTCATCCTTGTAACTTCTATATCCATTTTAGAAACTCTGGTGCTGTCGCTGAATGTCTGAATCGCAAAGGTTTTTTTGTTCGGCTCGTTACTGTCTTTTTTGCCGTACGAGGCATTGATTTTTTCCAGTGCGGAATCCCAGGATTGCTTTTTGACCATTTCCAGAAATTCTCCGGCGACTTTGTCGGCGACTTTCATTGCCTGGAGTCTTTTGCAGTCTTTCGCGACAATATCTTTCAGGACAAATGTCTTGTTTCCGGCCGCGGAAGAGGCGGCAAGTTCCGGAAGATTTTTTTGATAGCTCAGCCCGATATCGGCAGGTACGGCAGAGCCGGCGGTTTCAACAACACGCACGACGGCCATAATATTGCCGGCCATATCCGAAAGCGGCCCGACGCTAACATACAATTTCGGTACAGCAGGTTCGAACGGTCCGAGTTTGCTCGCTTCGCTGCCGAGCGGTTTTACGGCAAAGGCAAGTTTGCTCAGTCTCGTGGGCACCCTGCTCTGGCCTGTCATCATCAAACCTCCGAGATACTGGTCGGCCTGTATTTCTTCGGCGCTGATCAGAGCGGTTTTGCCCGTATAAATTTTTATATTATATTCTTTCGATGCGACCTCGGCCGCTGCGCTGTAGTCTCCCGCTTTGGACCGGAATGCGTTAACATCCGCTTTTTCAAAGTTCAGCGTATCAAAATTCGTTTCAGCCTGTTCAACGGCCCGATTGAGAATTTTCGTGCCCTGTGAACTTGCTTTTTGAGCATACAATCCTCTCTTTATCATATCGGCCACTTCGGCGTAGCTTTTCTGTCTCGTTACAGGCTTGGCGTCCGGGGCATTGGATTCGGCAGGCATCTCTTCCACGAATCTCTCGAGATTATGCTGATAGTAATCTTCCGTTTCTTCCTCGGCAGGCATAGCAACCAGCTTTTTAACGTCTTCGAGCCTGACAATCATATACTCCAGCGCGACCCGCGGCATCAGTTTATACCCAAAACCATACGGGTTGTCGTCATCGACCGTTCCCGGCAGATAATTTTTGTATTTCTCGAACTGCTCGGTAATTGCTGCGCTATCCGGTTCAGAGGCCTTATCCAGAAAGTTTTCGGCATTGAACTGAACAAATTCGGCGTTGATTTTTTCTTTTGCCCTTGCGAATATATTTTCGAGCTGCGATTCGGTAACATTTTCGGTATCGCCGACGATTCTCGCATAAGTCATAATCGACAGGATATCCGCAAAAGCCTCCAGCCCCTGCGCGTCAGACATATTATTGGCCGAACATACTCTTTTAACGGCTGTCGCCGCATCGACCTGATTGTTCGTTACCTGCGGAATGATGATGTTAAGTATTTCACCTGCCTGCTTGGCAGGCACGACACAACCGGCGCTTGCGGCTTCGTCCCCGAGCGCTATCAGGAAAAGCTCCGCTCTGCCGCGGCTTTGCGCGAAAAACTCATCTATCCTCGAAGGGCTTATGCTGAGCCGGTTCTGAATGGAAAGTTTTTTTATCTCGTCATCCAAAAGAGCCGCAGGCACCGATTCCGGAAAAAGAATCTGGCCCAAAAGTATCGATCTTAAATCCTGCTGACCAAGGAGAAATTTGTCCACATACAAACCGCGAAGCACAGTGAGCTTGGCAGTGGCTTCTCTCAGGTCGTTAACTGTGATTTTTTTGTCCTTGCCGTACAGCCACATTGCGTTTTCAAGGCCGGTAGACCTCGGCTTGGCAAGCTGAGTCAGTACGGTCGGCATAATAAAGGCAACCATAATCAGTATCACGAATATCGCCATCAACTTGGTCATATTCTTGCGAAACCATTTAACCAGATGCATATTACTCTCCAAAAAAAGGTTTAAAAATTATTTCTCTACTTCTAAGTATTTCTACAAAAAAGACTTATATCTATACACTGTGCCTGTTTTGAGAACAACAGAGTATAAGTGATTCAGAATAGTTTGCAATAAAAAAAGGCCGGGGGCAAAACCGGCCTTTTATCCTGTATTTTACTGCTAAATATCTATTCCTCCGATTTCTCAATAGATTTCCTGAATTCAAGATACTCTTGTTCGCTCATCGATTCTTTAAATTCCTCATCGCTTTTCCACAATTCGTCGAGCCAATTTAGGATTTCATTTACATCAAAAACCTTAGAAGTATCTGATAAACTTATTGATTCAGCTTTAGATAAATGCATTCTCTCTGCTCGCTGAGCTTTTAAAGATTCCAGTTCACGCTGTTTTGCGGAGATTGTCATCGCTGGTGTAATATCATAGAATTTCTGACTTCCTTCTATCAACCTTTGAGGTCTTTTACTTAAACTTTCAATAGCCGTTGACAGCATAAGATTATCATTCTCCAATGAATCTTCATCATCGCCCGTACTCATACACATCATCCGGCTTTGTTCGGCGTTTTCCTGCCACAGCCAGTCTCCGGCAAAATATGTAAGGTCATAAATATCAACATCATTATCATCGTCAAGACTGTAATCCGTCTGGTTTTGTTTCCAGCTTTGAGCTAAATAGCGATAATCCAAAAAGTTTACTATTCCGTTTTCGTCATAATCAGCAAGGCCGCCATAGAATTCATCACCACCTATATCAACTCTGCCGTACTGGACTCGCCCCTGGTCGTCAATGTCGGTTTCACCGCTATAATTACCATTCGGATCACCGGCATTCCTGCAGCGGGAATCTTTAATAATTCGCAGATTATTTGAATCAGTATCCACGAAACACGGGTCGGCCACGATGTTGCCGATACCGGAATGTATACTTTGCAGACAACTATATCTTACATTGTTAAAACTGCCATTTTCTCTGTAAAGGTCATTTGCATCATTTCCATAAATGATACAGTTGGAGATATTCGGCTCACCGCCACTGTGAGACATTTGAATGCCATAAGTATAATTACCATATAACGTGTTGTTTCTTATGAATGGGGGCGACATACTGTGATTGTTTAAATAAATTCCACTGCAGCCTTCATAAAGATTTTCTGCTGTCCCATTATTATATATCCAATTGTTTGTAATGCTGCTGGTCAGATTATTGAACAATTCCAAGCCTTCATTGCCATTATAACTAATCACACTGTTTTTGAGGGTCAAATTGCATCCGCTGTTAAGAGATGCGCCGTTATAACTGCTGTTTGAAATAATACTGTATTTTACGGTCAAATCCGAATTAGAACAGGATATTCCGTTAATAATCGAATCCGTTACGGAACAATTTGTCAAAGTGGTTGAAGTGTTACTCAGATTCAAGCCGTACCAGTTATCGATAAAATTAGAGTCCACAACAGTTATAGTTCCATTATCGGCAAGTATCCCGCAGCCGCTGGAAGAATTATATCCAGGATGATTTTTGAATATACAATTATTAACGTCTATAACAGAATAGTTTTGCGTATATATGCCATAATTCGTTATTCCGTTACCATCAAAAACGGAATACGATACTACAGGCCGACTTAATTGGAATGCATACAGACCATTTTCAAAATTATTGAAGAAGATGCAGTTGTGAATATCAGACCACGAGTATATGCTGCGAACGCCATAATAGTTATTTTGGAATTTACAATTTACGATACCTGCATAAGAATTATCGATATATAAACCGTCGCCTTGTGCATTTCTAACAGTAAACCCGTCAATGATTGTATAATCCGGGTACTCAATGTCTTCGGCCTTGACCACACTGGCAACACTTTGCTGTGTTCCTATCAAACCTTCGAGAACAGTTTCATTGGCAGGGTTATTAAAATCGCGATCAAGAGTACTTTCCTCGCCTCCTGCGAAATGTCCGAATAAGCCGACATTTGGAATAAGCTCAAATGTTTCATTACCTGTCATAGTATAGGGATTTTGCACAGGTTTATAAACACCGTTAGCCACCCAAATAGCTACAACTTCTGCACAACTGCTTCTGGCACATTCAAGAGCCTCTTGTAAATCCTTATATGCGTCCTGCCAGTTTGTCCCGTTACCCCAGCCATTAGTATCTCTATCCACATAGATTATATCACCGCCGTAATAACAAACATTAGTATCAATTGCATATTGGTCAAAATAATGATCGCCTTCTATTACAGCCTTGTTCCTGATAGTTCCGCAGGGGTTGGCATAATAGTTGACTGCCGCCTGAATCTTAAATTGGTTGCTGTCTTGCGCCGATACGTCACCGACATTCCATCTGACAGCATGCAAATCAGGGAGATATTCGCCGCCATCGGAAATAAAATTTGGCTCGTTTACCTCGAACGGCAGAAAATCTGTGATTACGACGTTGCTGTCTGCAAAACCATTTGCGTCCCAGTTAATATTGTAATACAGCCAGTTATATGGCGTTCCCAGCCACTCGTGTTCTAATTGGCTAATCAAAGGATATACGCAATCGGCATCATTATCATCTTTAACAATTTCAAAACATGGATGCCTGTATCCAATTTCGGCGACCGTTAAACCTGTCGGACAACCAAGCTGAATAGGTGTACTATGCAGAGTCAAATTAACATCATAAATCATCAGCTTATATTTTGTTTCATTAATGCCCTCATCACTGGTTGTGATATAGACAAGGCCTGTCTGCTGGTCAACAGCAATGCCCGCAACCGCGTTACCGATATATACCGAATCACTCTCGTCCGTTAGTAAATTATACTGATATAAACAGGGGTCGCCGTCACCATATCCTTCACCTATACTGCCATAATAAAGTCGCTGATTATTTTCATCAATCGCAACACTGATTGCATTGCAGTCAACATTAAGCTCACCCGCCAAGGACCAGTCGTTAGTATTATAATACTCTATAGTATGCGTATTGTCCGCCACATAAAGCAAATCGTTTTCTTCATCAAGTGTGATACCAAAAGCACCAACAGGTTCACCATATTCTATACCTTCCAGTTCGATATAATATGGGTCGTTAAAATCAAGTGTAAGCGTTTCTGTTATCGGATTCCACGAATATGACCATAAGCGATTAGTAAACCTATCCATTGCATAAAGTTTGCTTTTATCTTTATCTATCACGATCCCGGCCATACCTCTGCCATGGGCATTTGGAACTGTTATTCTTTCTTCAGGCTTCCTTGTTTGCAAGTTAATACGTTCAATTATTCCTGTATATTCGATTGTACAGAACATCCATTTGCCGTAATCCGATTCGTGAACCGTAATATCTGTCGGGAAAGCAATATCCACAGTAATATTAGCATCATACACAAAATTTAAATTATCATTTGCAATATCATAAGTTTTAATTTGCGGCATTACGCGAAAATTTGAAATCACATATAACGATTTGCATTTGACAATATTCGTCATAAAGATAAGAATAAATAAACAGAAAACCCCTGTTGATTTTTTTGTGTGGTTCATTTTAATTCTCCCTGAAAGATGACTTCCATTCTTCTCTTATTATTTTTTTCTCAATAACAATCCGCCAAATGATAATAACATTAACATTGTCGGTTCAGGAACAATATTTATATGCGAATAAACATTGCCGTCACCATAAGCAAGGTCAAAACAAAATGAACTATCATCAAGATAGTACTTTCCTGTGACCTGTCCTAAATTGTAGATTCCACCTGTTACAGTATGTATAATATCATAAGCATAAAGATTGACTATGCTATTCTCCATGGCCATAAGAATATCAATTTGGCTGTTATAGATGTTTATAATAGAATTTTTTTTCCCCCATAAAGCATATATCTCACCTGCATATAAATTTGTAATAGATGTCTCAAGACTCATTAGCTGATTAATATCACCTCCTAAAACATTGAAAGTACTCTCGCCATACGCTCTGAATTCAGTTATATGGCCATCACGCAAATTAATAATCGTTTCATCATAAGCCTCTATAGATTGAATGGAACCACTATACATATCCAGCGAGCTATCATTATACATTTCTATTACGCCATCATAAGTTTGATTTGCATCAATTACATGATGGCCTTCCGTCCAGATGGTAGTTGCCTGTGCACAGACTGGTAAAAACAGAAATGCCAATAAAACCAAAACCCCTATTTTCGTTCTCATACTTCTTTCTCCTTATCTAATTTTTTTCTTCTCTCGATTTCCGATGCCTCATCAACGGCCAGACTCGACAATCCATTATACCAAATTTATCATAAAAATATGGCAAAAAATATAACAGGACTATGTATATATATATACCAGATTATGTTTGTTTGTCAATATAAAAGCACGGAAATTATTAAGAAAAAAACCGATAAGTTTGCACTTTTAGCACTTAAACCCCGCACCAATATTCTAAATGACAATTTTAAAACTCAATGTTATCATTCTTATATATCTAAATTAAAGCAGTTTAAATTATTTTTAACGATATTGGTGTGGGGGTAAAGATTATAAAGATGAAATCGCATAAGCAATTTACAAAAGCCTGCCGGTTTATGCCCGGCGGCGTGAATTCGCCTGTCAGGGCCTTCGGCTCGGTCGATTGCCCGCCTTTATTTATCGCAAAAGGAAAAGGCTCGAAAATTTACGATATCGACGGCAGGGAATATATAGACTATGTGTGCTCATGGGGAGCGTTGATACTGGGCCACTGTCATCCTGCGGTTGTCCGTGCCGCAGCGGCCGCCGCGAAAAAAGGAACATCATTCGGCGCACCAACTGTCGCCGAGACAGAGCTTGCCGAAATAATCGTCAACGCCTTCGATTCAATCGATAAAATTCGTCTCGTCAGCAGCGGAACCGAAGCTGTTATGGCAGCGGTTCGTCTTGGCCACGCATTTACCGGCAGAGATTACATATTAAAGATGAACGGTTGCTATCACGGCCACAGCGATTCGATGCTCGTAAGTGCCGGTTCAGGTTCGGCCCAGTTTTCAAAGCCTTTATGCCCCGGCGTGCCGAAATCCCTTTCCTCGCTTACGCTGGTCGCTGAATACAACAATATAGATTCGGCGGCAAAGGCATTTGGAAAACACAAAAATAAAATCGCCGCCTGCATAATCGAGCCGGTCGCAGCGAATATGGGCGTTGTCCTGCCGAATGCAGGTTATCTGCGGGCATTGCGAAAACTCTGCGATGAAAACAAGACTCTTTTGATTTTCGATGAGGTCATCACCGGCTTTCGTCTCTGCTTCGGGGGCGCGCAGAAAATTTTTAAAGTGAAACCTGACCTGACCTGCCTTGGAAAAATCATCGGCGGCGGCATCCCGTGCGCGGCCGTTGGCGGAAGGGCTGATATTATGGATATGCTGTCGCCGACAGGAAGTGTTTATCAGGCCGGAACCCTGAGCGGCAATCCACTGGCGACCGCGGCGGCAATTGCGACTCTGAAAATTCTGAAAGACAAAGGATTTTACGCCCGTCTCGAGGAAAAATCGGAAAAGCTCCATACCGGCCTGCTCGAAGCGGCGAAAAAGGCGGCTGTTCCTCTGACGATAAATCGAATCGGGTCGCTTTTGAGCTGTTTTTTTATTGAAAAGCCGGTCAGGAACTTCGCCGACGCGAAATCGACAAAGGCGAAACTTTTCAAAGCGTTCTTCGCGGGAATGCTGAAAAACGGCATTTATCCTGCACCAAGCCCATTCGAGGCGATGTTTATTTCCGCGGCCCTGACAAAAAAGGATGTTGAAAAAACTATTTTTACTGCACAAAATATATTCAACCAGTTATAATACCGTACCTTGTGAAGCGTATCTCATATCTCGCTTAACGCTTCACTAATAACGAGATACATTTTTTTAGGAGATACCGAAATGACCGAAGACTCGAAAAAACAGGACCAGCTCCTTGAAACAACGGACTGCCTGGAGGCTATCGGAACGCTCAAGAGCTTTAAGAACCTTTTCTTCTTTATATGCCTGCTCTGTTTGCTTTTGCTGCAGGGGTCTTTTTGGTTTATGTTTACAGACCATGTAAATACCGAACCAAACAAGCCGGCGGCAGTTTCGAGTCGGCCCGCAGAGAATGTGACGGTCTCCGCTCCGATTGTTCAGCCTAAGCTTACCGGCGCCGAGGCGGTTTCAGCCAATTCAATCGCGCCGATTTCGGCAAACTCCGTCGAGCCTAACAAGCCAAAGTCCGACCCGAATGTCGTCTGGCACAAATACACCGACCAGCTCTCTCACGCCAAAATCAAATTCAGTCAGCTTGCCTGGATAATCAGAATCTGCAATTATGTGCTTATCGTCTGTTCGGTTGTTTATTCGATGAGCCTGCTGTTCGGACTGATGATATCGCTCATCGGCAGACTTGGCGGCATAAGCCACGTAACAAAGGCTTTTTTCATTTCACTTTTCGTGATTGTCCTGCTGATGCCATGGCAGTTATTGTTTAAGAACGTCGGCATCGGCGCGATTTTCAAACCTGCCGAACTTCTCGCAGCCTGGCAGATTTATACGGACGCCAATTTCTTCGCGAGAACATTCATATATCTTCGATATGTAGGCCTTCCCGTCGTCGTGATTCTGCTTCTCGTCTGGGCACAGCTAAAGAGTATGCGATGGTCGAAGAATACACTTAAACGCCTCGGCATCGTCGGGTAATAAAAACCACGAAGAACACGAAGTAAAATTAAGTTAAATAAAAATACTTCGTGGCCTTTATTATCTTCGTGAAATAAAAGGATTTTGAATGGAATTTGATTCCTTATCAAAAAAACTGATTGGATGCGCCATTGAGGTACATAAAAAATTAGGGCCGGGATTACTCGAATCAACTTATGAAAAATGTCTTTCTTATGAACTTACGAATGCTGGAATAAAACATAATGTTCAAAAGGAAGTACCGGTTGAATATAAAGGTGTAGTGCTCGAATGTGGTTATCGAATAGACCTGCTTGTTGAGAACAATATAATTGTCGAACTTAAAAGCGTAGATAAAGTTTTACCAATTCACGAAGCACAACTTCTTACTTATATGAAACTTACCGGCATTAAAATAGGTTTACTTATAAACTTTAATGTCAAAAGATTAAAAGATGGTATAAAGAGATTTGTATTATAAAAAATTATTGAAGAACAACGAAGGATATGAAATAAAAACAATATCTTCTTTTTCTTCGTGAGTTTCGTGGTGCAAAATGACTCAATTTCGTATTGCCTTTATCGGCATCGGCATAATGGGCAAACCAATGGCTCTCAATCTGCTTAAGGCAGGTTTTGCGCTTACAGTTCATGCACGTACAAAGTCAAAAGCCGACGAGGTTATAAAAGCCGGTGCCCTCTGGGCTGATACTCCGGCAGAAGCGGCAAAAGATAAAGATATAGTTATAACCTGCGTTACCGACACGCCTGATGTAAGAGAGGTTTTGCTCGGCAAAAACGGCGTAATCGAATCATCGCATTCCGGCCTTATCTGCATCGATATGTCAACTATTTCTCCCGACCAGACGCAGGAAATGGCAAAGACGCTTGCCGAAAAAGATGTTGTTCTTATCGACGCCCCCATCAGCGGCGGTCAGATTGGCGCCATAGAAGCCAAACTTTCAATAATGGCCGGCGGGCCAAAGGAATCTTTCGAGAAAGTAAAGCCTGTATTCGAAGCGATGGGCAGAACTATTACATATTGCGGCCCTTCCGGCTTCGGCCAGATAACGAAACTTGTCAACCAGGTTATGGTAGTTCATACGATTATGAGCACCGCCGAGGGTCTGGCTTTCGCTCAGCAGGCAGGACTCAATCTTCAGACTACGCTCGATGCTACCGTTGCCGGCGCCGCGGGCAGTCATTCATTGAAAGTGCTCGGCCCGAAGATTATCGCGGGAGATTTCAAGCCGACGTTTATGGTGGATTTGCAGGTGAAGGATTTGAGACTGGTTCTCGAATACGCCGACAAAATTAATCAGCCGCTGCCGGGAGTCGCGCTTATAAAAGAATTGTTCAGCGTTTTACAGTCACAGGGCAGAGGCAAAGATGGAACGCAGGCTTTGTTCGATGTGATTAGACAAATGGCCGGGAAAAAAGTATCGGGGTAGAAATCTATACGAGGTTTACAGTTGCCAGCCGGCCGGATAACTGACGCTGGTCGGCTCAATATTGAATTTTCTGCCGAGGGCATCTATCAGTTCCTGTGTCCGGCTTACCTGGTAATCCGACGCCGGGGTTCTTTTCCCTTCGCCTACCACGCAGATACGGATTGTTGAGCCGCTGCCATACCATGCTTTGCCCTGCAGGGCCGACCATTGATTGAGCCATTTTACCGTGGATTGTATCTGGCCGTCGAGGTTGAGGCTACTGCAGACAAGGAAATGGAAATTAAGGTCTTCCGGACTGGTCAGGCCGTTCAGGGACGCGAGCTGGTCGAGGTCGCCACCTTTGGTATTACTGTAGAATACTTCTATTTTGTCCCACCTGTCGGCGTTTGTCGCCTGACGGGTCTCGATAACGGAAGAAATCGAACCGAGCGAGGAGTAACTCGCCAGGCTGAACGCCCCTGCCGATATCGACTGACTGCTCAATGCCATCAACAGCGCCGCTCCGACGGTCATCGAAACCACAAGGCATATTAAGATCTTCGCTTCGCGAGGCTGACTGGGCATGTTTTTAATCCGTTAAATATTGTTTTTAGGACCTTCCATTGGCTACGCCGCCAATATAATTGCTATCGGCCAATTCGTAAAGTTTTTATAAGGAATTTTTGAAAAAAATTAAAAAAGATTTTCACTTAAATCTTATGGGATGTTTCTTTCCTGTTTTGTTTTGGTAATAACCCGAATTGCCGCTGCCAATCGGGATTTTATTGAAGTGGCAAACTGTGAAATTCTGTCCCCTATCCTCTTCTTTGCTAACGATTGTTCTGTTACTTTTTAGAATTGGGACTCAGACGCCAGTTTCGAGTGAGAATCAGCCTGATTTTCCGGTCGAACCGGCTAATCATTTATGAGACTACAGGCTACGAGGCAAAATCTTACAACTGGCTTCGGTTTGGCCGAGCAGAATATCATTTCACCTGTTAGAGGCAGGCCTTGCTGCGGAAAATGAGCCGTATCCGGCGCTATGCAGACAAATTGTCCCGGCCGAATAGGTACGTTCATGGCAATTTCATCGAAAACAAACTCCCAGCCGGAGTTTCCCTGTTCTTTTCCGTTACTATCCGGTGCTGCGATGGTCTTATAAACAGGTATAATATTGAGTCCGCAGACTTGCTTAAGACCGATAAGTGATTTCACGTTTATGCGCAAAGCGACAGTTCCGGCCGGCAGACCTATCCCTGCGGAAATATCCTTGCCTGAACGGCAGCAGATGGCCCCGGGTTCCTGAAAATCGATAATTGCAACGTCGTTGTCTATGTTTTCGTTTACATAAAGACTTATTCTTTTGGTTATTTTCACCTGTGCTTTGGACAGAACCTGTGAAAATTTCACCCAGTCGATTCTATTTCCCCCGCCGCCGATAAGTCCGTTATTCAAAAAACTTCCGGAATTTTTATATTTGACAGGCAAATCGTTCAAATCACCTATCGCATTCAACACCGATGGATACTTTCCCTTGTCGAATTCAAATACATAAATATACAGGCCAATAATAGAACTCTTTTTGTCCCCATAACTATCCTCCGGCAGAAGGTCTCCGGCCTGAGCTTTTGTCCAGGGTCTTTTCCAGTTTTGTTTTTCGGTGCAGCCCGACACAAGCATCGCAAGGAATAACAGTACGGAACAGTATCTCAGAGTTTTCTTCATAGACGCTGATACTAATGCGGCGGCTTTGAGATGTCAACGACCCCGATTGAATTAGAGATATGAACTAAAGATTAAACTGCGGCCGGGTGCAGAATTGAAAGGCTATCTGTTTTTTGCCGGCCTTTTGGTCAGATTCCATAATTCTTACGACCTTTGCGTACGCCGAAACCTTGCCGCCAATCTGGTCGGCCCTGTCAGCTACAGGTATGTCCAGCTCAATATCGAAAAGGTCGCCGGTATCAGTAACAGAGGTTTGGCTGCTTTCGACAAGAAGACCGTCAGGGCTTATATTAATGCTGTCGCCGACAAAGGCATGGTCGTGCATAGAGCCGATTTTGCGACACAATATCCCCGTCCTGACAAGCAGGCGCCGATGCCTCCTTCTTTCGTTTTCTCCTCCCATTACCTCCATGTCCTAAACAAATTAGTTAAAAAAATGTTAAATATTTATGCCATTATAGGACTATTGCAAATAATATACCAAAGAGGCTATCTCGAAAACAACCTATCTTAACTTATTTAACTACTGTAAAAACATAGGCTTATAGGAGATTGGTGGTTAATTTTAAACCTGACAGGTTGTGAACTTAGTAAATATTGTTTAAAAACTACAACAAATCGCATTTTGAACAGGCCGCAATAGCAATGGAAGTACCAAATTAAAGCTCAGGTTGTGTCTCTTTGGCGGCATTGTTGTTTTTTTGCAACATAAAAGGTTGACAAATATCGCCAATACTTCTTATAATATTGAAGTATGTCCAATAACGCTCAACAAAACGTTCCAACCAAAGAGGTTAAAAAAACCGCGAAGGCGGATTTTGCTCCCGCCGTTTTGCAGTCGCTGCCTCTTGGCGTTATCGTATTTGACAAAGAGCTTAAGATATTAAGCGCAAATCCGGGCGTATCTGCCCTTATAGACGTAAAAGCTGCCGCCGATGTTACACTCGCGGCGGGAACAAATGAAAAAATCTGGGGAAACTGGCAAAAAATTCTTCTTGAAGTCGTGGAGACCGGCAAAATCTGCCGTTTCGATAATGTCAGCTACCGTACGGCAAATAAACTATCGGCTTTACAGATAACTTCCGCACCGCTGACGGACAAACCAGGCGGCACGATACAGGGCGGACTGCTTTTGCTGGAGGATGTAACCGAAAAAGCAAACGCGCTCAAGCAGATGGCAACCACGGAACGGTTTGCAGCTATGGGAAAACTGGCGAGCAAGGTCGCGCACGAGCTTAACAATCCTATAGACGGCATAATGAGGTATATCAATCTGGCGAAAAGAACTATCGGCGAAGCGGGCCTGTCGAAACCGGTTGAGTATCTCGAACACGCAAGCAACGGGCTTAAAAGAATGATTCAGATTATCACCGAACTGCTCGAATTCTCACGCAGCAGGTATTCAGCTCTTGAGGATACGCCTATTGATAAAATTATCGATGATGCCATCAGGTTCGTTGAGCCGGCGGCAAAGGCGGCGGAGATAAAAATCGAGCGGCAATATTCCGCGGGTCTGCCAAAGGCAAGAAGCGGAAACCTGTTCCAGGTGTTTTGCAACCTGCTGAAAAACGCCATTGAGGCAATGCCTGACGGCGGGACAGTAAGTATAGGATGCAGCGTTTCGGAAGATAATGTCGCGTTAATAAGTTTTAAGGATACAGGTGCAGGCTTCAGGCCGGAAGACGGCGAAGCTATCTTTGAACCGTTCTTCACGACAAAAACAGGCAAAGGCACGGGCCTGGGCCTTGCCATCTGCAGGGATATAATTGAAAAGTACGGCGGAAAAATTACCGCCCAAAACGCTCCGGACACCGGCAGTGTCTTTACGGTCTATCTGCCTTTAAACGAGTAAATAAAAAAATCCGAATATCGAAATCCGAAACAAATTCAAATGACAAAAATGGAAAATTCAAAACTATACGATTTGGAAGAACGGACATTCAAGTTCGCAAGACAGGTTAGAGAGTTTGTTTATAAATTAAACAAAAATCTTATAACCATAGAAGACTGCAAACAAGTAGTCAGGTATTCCGGCTCGGTCGGTGCAAACTATATTGAAGCAAACGAAGCTTTGAGTAAAAAAGACTTTGTGATGAGAATTAAAATTTGCAGGAAAGAGGCTAAAGAAAGTGGTTATTGGTTAAAACTTATAAATAGCCCGGAATTACAGAATGAAAAACTAGATTTGGAAAGGGAAGCAGTAGAGCTCACCAACATTTTTGGAGCAATATTACGTAAAAGTGAATAATGTCGAGATAAAGCTGTATGATAAACAAAAATAAATCGGAAAGATTTTTTGAGAGATACTTGAATTCAAATGGATTCAAAGGCAAATGGACGTATGAGCCTTTAATCTCAGGAAAAAGCAAAAAACCAGATTATTTATTGGACTACAATGGGCAGGAGTGCTTTTTTGAAGTTAAGGAATTAAGAAAAAAGAATAATGAGCCCACTAAGTGGCCGGCTTTTATTGATCCATATATAAGCTTGCGTACTGAAATACATGACGCAAAAAAACAGTTTAAGGAATTTAAAAAATATAGCTGTTCGCTTGTTATTTTTAATGTTAATGATAGACAGGCAAGGCTTATGCCTTTAGATGTATTGGGTGCAATGTTGGGAAACTTGGGCGTTGAGATGGACTTTGATGCAACTAAAGGAAAGCAATCAAAGGAACAGAAAGAAGTACCTTTCTCAGCGGCGGCATAATGGGAAAACAGAAGAACACAACTATAAATGCTATTATTATTTTGGAGAAATTCCTTGATAATCTCGAATTAGAAAAAGCCATGTGGGAAAGAAAAAAGAAACAAAAGATTGAGCTTGCTATAGCAGAGTTGCTTGAGCAGAGAATGGAACTTCAAAAACATTATAAGTTACAGATGGTATTGAGGGTTGTTGTAATCGAAAATCCATTTGCGAGAATTCCATTATTCGCCGATATATTCGGGGGATACTTCGATGAACGGTGGCAGTTTATAAATGGTAATTGTAAAAGGATTTTTGCTGGAGATAAATTGAAAGAACTGGAAGCTCTTAAAGGGAAATCGGTATGATTGCAGGTTTTTCCGCCAAGAACAGGCTTTGGATTATTCCAGAAAAGTAATAGAAAAGAAGTTTGGTAATTTGATATTTGAGAATTTGGATTTGTTTCGGATTTCGATATTCGGATTTCGGATTTATTTATAATATTTGAAAGTTACTTATGAAGCAAAGCAGTATTTTAGTAGTTGACGACGATAAGATAATCCTCGATTCACTGTGCGAATTTCTGAAACTCGAAGGCTATAACGCCGTCGGCGCCGAATCCTGCAAACAGGCCACGAGCATGGCGCAGAAACAGAAATTTTCGCTTGTTATCACCGATGTCAATCTGCCGGACGGCAGCGGCTTCGAACTGCTGAGCCTGATTAAAAAAAATTATCCGCAGACCGTGGTAATTATCATCACCGGCTACGGCACAATTGAAAGCGCCGTCGAAGCAATCAAAATAGGAGCCTATGATTATCTCACAAAGCCTATTGTCGATGACGAACTGCGATTGACGATTGAACGGGCATTAAAACAACAGTCGCTCATCAGCGAAAACGAAAATCTGAAAAATCAGCTCGAGAACAAATTCAGTCTCGAAAATATAATCAGCCAGGATTACAAAATGGCGAAAATCTTCGACCTTGTCGAAGCCGTCGCAGACAGCCGGTCCAACATTCTTATGACAGGCCCCAGCGGCACGGGAAAAACAATGCTCGCAAGGGCGATTCATTATCGCTCGGGCAGAAAGAACCAGCCTTTCGTCGAGGTAAGCTGCGGCGCTCTGCCGGAAACCCTGCTCGAAAGCGAATTGTTCGGACACGTCAGGGGTTCTTTTACAGGCGCCATCAGCGACAAGCAGGGAAAATTCCTTGCCGCTGACGGTGGTACGATTTTTCTCGATGAAATATCGAGCGCTTCCCCCGCGCTGCAGGTTAAACTTCTGCGCGTTATCCAGGAAAGACAATTCGAGCCTGTCGGCAGCAATAAAACCATCACTGTCGATACGCGGGTAATTGTCGCCTCGAACAAAAATATGACCGAAGAAGTAAAGCTCGGCAACTTCAGGGAGGATTTATATTACAGGCTCAATGTGATATCGATAAATCTTCCCGCTCTTAACGAAAGGCCGGCCGATATACCGCTTCTCGCCGAATATTTTATGAAAAACTTCTGCATGTCGCATAATCGCATAAAATTGGGAATTACGGACCGGGCGATGGATGCCATGCAGAGATATAACTGGCCGGGCAATGTGCGCGAACTTGAAAACGTACTCGAAAGAGCTGTTCTCCTGAGCAAGACGGACCATATCACCCTTGAGGACCTGCCGGTTAATATAACCTCTCACACGCCCCAGCACGAGCCGGCGGACTATAAGAAGATAAGTTTAAAGAACGCGATTGCCGAACCTGAAAGAAGAATTATCAGGGCGGCGCTGGAAACAAATAACTGGAACAGGCAGCAAACCGCTGAAGCGCTGAAAATCAACAGAACCACGCTTTATAAAAAGATGAAAAAATACGGCCTCGAAGACGAAGCTGAAAGACTGGGAATCAGATAAAATAAACAGTTCCTGGAACCTTTATATTATTTTAAACATCATAAACATTTGCAAAATAACGAGTTAAAAAGGTGTCAGGAACCTTTATTGCTTTTCTTGTATCCTACAGGCCTGCCGCGTGTTTTTAAAGTTGAATCCAAACCAAGCGACGAAGCTGTCTTCATCATCCAATCAATTTCCCCAAATGGCCGATTTCGTGCGATACATTTTCCCAAATCAGTTACTTCCTTTTCATTCAGTTCCTGATTTACCAATGTTTGCCAATTTTTCGGCATATCCACAGGCCATTGAGTAAGAAGAGTTCCGCTGTTAATGTCTTTATTCTGGCGATGCCACATTGCAGACCATCTCCATTCCTGAGCCTTTTCGACTAGTCCGGCATTTAAGGCATTGCGTTCAACATACCTGCAAAGAGTTAAAAAATGCGAATCCTCCTGTACAGGAAAAGCCTTGAAACGCCCCTGGTAAAGATGACCAGACCCTATAGTTCTATGGTTTGCATGCCATCTCTGGGCGTGAGTCAAAGTGAGCCAGCCGACAAATTGTGAAAGTTCATTATCTTCTTCCGGCCATAAAACCAAGTGCCAGTGATTTGGCATTATGCAATAAGTGCACAACCGCATATTAAATTTCCCGCAGGCCTGAAACAAGATGTTTTCGAAACAGGAATAATCCTTATCTTCGGAAAATATTTGGACATGCGCGTTAGCTCTGTTGAAAACATGATATGCGTAGCCGCCTGGTATTATTCTTAACGGTCTTCCCATAGCGAACCATTTTATAAAGCTTTTCTACCTTGTCAATATAAAGGTGTCTGGAACCATTTAACTATTTTTGCCTCTGTAACTACCTATAAACAATGAAATTAAAAAGGTGTCAGGAACCTTTTTAGGAAAAAAGCAATTAAAAACTCTTTACTATACAAAGTTTTGTTTTACATATTTTACGGCGTTGTCAAAGATTGTTCTGCCGTCGGCGCGGGATTCATCCTTTAATCTTGTCCAGTGCGGATGCTGAGTGAATCTTACAAATCTTTCCGGATGCGGCATAAGCCCCATCACTCTGCCGGTCGAATCGCAAAGACCTGCGATAGAATCTGTTGAGCCGTTTGGATTTACCGGGAACGGGCCGAAATTTCCGTTTTCATCGACATATCTGAATGTGATTCGGTCATCTGTTTTGATTTTTTCGAAGACATCGTTATCTTCAAAGAGAATTTTCCCTTCTCCGTGCGCTATCGGCAGACAAATCCTTCTGCCCTGCTCAATGAAAATACATTTTTTACTCGAAGGTTCGAGATACACCCACCTGTCTTCGAATTTCCCGCTGTCGTTATTTGTGATTGTAAGCTGCTGTTTGCCGCTCGGCTCGATTTTGCCGAGAATGCCGGTTTTGACAAGAACCTGGAAGCCGTTGCAGATGCCCAGAACTATTTTGCCTGCATCTATAAAAGCATTGAGCCTGTCGGAAAGATGATGAATAATCTGATTGGCAAGAATTTTACCAGCTGCTACGTCGTCGCCATAACTGAATCCGCCCGGAATAACAAGAATTTGAAATTCGTCGAGCAAATCGGGACTCTCGATAATTCTGTTAACGTGAATTCTTTCTGCCTTGGCACCGGAAAGCTCGAGTGCATATTGTGTTTCCACATCGCAATTGATTCCAGCCGCTCTTAATACTATCGCATTTGCTTGTGTCATTTATTTTTTACCATTTCAAAGGTTTCAGCCAGGCTTCTTTCAAGTTGTCAATCGCGACATCCACGACATTTTTGCCTAAGCTATCTTTTATAATTAGATTTTTATTTTTCGTTACCTGTCCAATCTGCCCGAACGCGGAGCCGAGCATAAGTTTGGCGAAATCGTTGAATTTCGCCGGCTCAACTTCGACAATGTACCGCGAACACGACTCGCTGAATAATTGCGAAGCTAAAGCGGCGCAATCGGAACTCTTCGGCAGTCCTTTAAGGTCAGCCATTATCCCGAATCCACCCGAAAACGCCATTTCCGCAAGCGCAACCGCAAGGCCGCCTTCGCTGCAATCGTGACAGCTTGCGACAAGTCCTTTATCGATTGCCCTGGAAATTTTTTCAGCGCTTAATTTCGCCGCTCTTAAATCAGTTTTGGGAACATTGGCGCCGAGCTGATTTTTAATTTTATAGTAATGCGAACCGCCAAGCTCATTTTTCGTAATGCCGACCATAAACAGCAAATTGCCAGCCGCTTTCAAATCAGCCGTTACGCATTTTTTCACATCATCGACAATGCCCATCGCGCTTATAAGCAGCGTCGCCGGTATTGATATTTCTCTGCCGTCATCGCAGATAAAATTATTGTTCAGCGAATCTTTGCCGGAGATAAAAGGCGTACCGAACGCGATGGCTCCGTCGAAACATGCCTGTGCCGCGCGAACCAGCGAGCCTAACGTTTCTTCTTTTTTGCAGTCCGCCCAGCAGAAATTATCGAGCAGTGCGATTCTGTCCGGCCTTGCCCCGACACAAACTACATTTCTTATCGCCTCGTCGATTCCCGCCAGTGTCATCCAGTACGGGTCGATATCGCCGTATAACGGATTCATTCCGCATCCGATTGCGATGCCTTTATCGGAGTCGAATTTCGGCTGCACCACCGCCGCGTCATTCGGCCCGTCGTTGGTAACACCGCCCAGCGGCTTTACAACCGAGCCGCCCTGCACTTCATGGTCGTATTGGCGGATAACCCATTCCTTGCTCGCAATATTATATGTCGAAAGAACATTTAAAAGTTCTTCATTATAATTTTCTTTTGTCTCAAGAGCAGGCTCCGACAAATTTTTTGAATTCCATCGTGCCTTTCTCGAATATTTCGGCAGACCGTCGTGCAGAAAATCCATATCGATTTGGCCGACCTGCGTGCCGTTATATTTTAATGTGAGTTTTTTATCGTCTGTGAATCTTCCGATAACCGTCGCCTCGACATTTTCATCAGCGAACAATTTGCTTATTCTTTCGAGGTTTTCCGGCTTGACCGCGATAACCATTCTCTCCTGCGCTTCGCTTATCCACGTTTCGGTATATGAAAGGCCCGCATATTTGAGCGGGATTTTTTCAAGGTCAACTTCCGTGCCCAGTTCCGCTCCCATTTCGCCGACCGCGCTGCTAAGTCCCCCCGCTCCGCAATCGGTAATCGCGCTGTACAGTTCCAATTCCCTGGCCTGCAGGAGCGTATCGAGCATCTTCTTTTCCGTGATTGCGTTTCCAATCTGTACCGCGTGCGAAAAAACAGTTTCGTGTTCGTGCGTCATCGCCCCGCTCGAAAAAGTCGCGCCGTGAATGCCGTCTCTGCCGGTTCTGCCTCCGACAACCATAACGAGTTCGCCGGTCGATGCTCCGCCGAAACATTTATCTCTCGGCATAATGCCTATATTGCCGCAGAAGACCAGCGGGTTGCCGAGGTATCGGTCGTCGAAGAATATCGCGCCGTTGACAGTCGGTATTCCCATCCTGTTTCCGTAATCTCTTACGCCTGCGATAACGCCTTTGGCGATTCGTTTGGGATGCAGAACGCCTCGCGGAATTTCATCGAAACTTTTATCAGGCTCGGCGAAACAGAAAATATCCGTATTGGCAATCGGTTTTGCGCCAAGTCCGGTTCCCATCGGGTCGCGCAGAACTCCGCCGATACCCGTTGCCGCTCCGCCGTAAGGGTCCAGCGCCGATGGATGATTATGCGTTTCCACTTTGAAGCATATAGCGTCCGTTTCATCGAATTCTATTACGCCGGCGTTGTCTTTAAAGACGCTTATGCACCAGTCCTTATTGAGCTGTTTGGTCGCTCCAAAAACAGTTTCTTTTATAAGATTATCGAAGTGAATATTCTTGCCTTCGAATTCGAAATCGACGCTGCTCTTTAATGTTTTATGAACGCAGTGTTCGCTCCAGGTCTGGGCCAGCGCCTCAAGTTCGATATCTGTAGGCTCTCTGCCAATCGACTTGAAATAACCCTGAATGGTTTTCATCTCGACTGCGTTGAGGAACAAATCCATTTTTTTGCTCAGTTCGACAAGCTGCTGCTCGTCGAGATTTAATAAGCTGATTGTTTTAAGATTGAACTGATATGGCGCAAGGTGCGGACTCGGCGGCTCAGCCTCGGCGCCGATAACGACTACTTCGATGCAGTCGTTCGAAAGTCTGCGGACAATTTTTTTAAGCTGCTTATCGTTTATCTCGCCGAACAGAACGTATTTTCTCGCTGTCCTGACCGTCAGACATTTTTTGCCCATATCGTCGATAGCCGTCATCACCGATTCAGCGACAGGGTCGGTAACGCCGCTTTTGAGATGAATTTCTATAATGGTTGCCCTGGCAAGTCCGGCCGGTGCCGAACTTTTGCCGATATAAAAATCCTCGCAGACCGTATCAGCAAGTAATTCGCCGCCGATTCGTTTGGCGAACTCGTCATCGAAATCGCCTTCAATCAGGAAAACTCTTGCCGACTGAACATCCAGTACGGTTTCGATGCCGAGTTCCCAGATATCACCCAAAACATTCCTGCCCCCGACATCTGCGCTGTCGGCCCTGCTGAAAACTTCAAAACGCCATTGTTTCACTGTAGTTCCTTCTTTGATACTTTGTATTCCATAAGTCTTGCTCTTTTGTCGCGGGCAAGAGAAAGTAATTTTTCAATTTTGCTTTTATTTTTAAGTTTCGCCGCCTTTTTAAGTTTGCCCAGTTCTTTGATTACGTTGTCGATGCCTTT
Organism: Phycisphaerae bacterium; assembly: GCA_041652575.1. Classification (NCBI taxonomy): domain Bacteria; kingdom Pseudomonadati; phylum Planctomycetota; class Phycisphaerae; species Phycisphaerae bacterium. Next base: position 129,070 of record JBAZHC010000006.1, read on the forward strand.
GCAGATATTGGCCGAATTCGTATAGAAGATATCCGCCCAGATATTTGCCGGCCCCGATGCGATTCTCGAAGTATCTATAAAACCTTTTCCGGAAAATTTTAACTGTTTCAAATCTGAAGCGTTCAGCAGTGCCGCCGCAAGTGCGTGCGGCAGATGACTGACGTTGCCGAGAATTTTATCGTGCTGCTGCGGCGACATCGTACTGACCTTGCAGCCGAGCGATGCCCAGAATTTTTTCAGCGTTTTTACAGCCGATGAATTCGTCGAAGCGTCTTTCGTAATTAGACAGGCGGCCCCATCGAACAAATCGTCCCGTCCGAAGTCCACGCCCCGCTGCTCCGACCCTGCAATCGGATGAGAGCCGACATAACTTACATATTTCGGAAGATTCTTTTTCGCCCACTTATGCGGCAAAACTTTTGTCGAGCCGACATCGGTAACTATGCAGCCCTTTTTCAGAGCGGGCCCAATCGTTTTGAATATCTCTTCGAAAGTGCATATCGGCGTCGCGAGGATAACAACATCGGCATCGGCTGCGCTTTTGCGTATATCGTCGAAGACACAATCAGCGACGCCAAGCCGTTTTGCCCGTCTGCGCGTAGAGGCCCTGTGGCTGAAACCAGCCGTTTTTATGCCCAGATTGCTGCGTCCGATAGCCAGAGTAATCGAAGAACCCAAAAGGCCGAGCCCTATAACGGTAACTTGTCGTAAATCCTTCAAAATAAACGCCTTATATAAACATTATCGCTTTTGTCATGTTTGTAAAAAGTATCGACAAACCGCTCCAATGTCAATTTTTTTCTTTGTTTGAAGGTGCCAAACTGGTATAATGCCTTGCTACTAAATTGTTTCAATTCACTAAATTATCAACATAAACTACTGAATTTAATGGCAAATACGAAAAATAAGAATAACGGCGACTATCTTTCGTTTGAAGAGAAGATAGCTGACATCGACAGGCAGACCGCTGAGCTTACAAGATTAAGCTCGGTAAAGGGCATCGACTATTCAGCCGAAATCCGCAAGCTCCAAAAAGAGCAGGTCGCCGAATTTAAGCGCATCTATTCGAATCTTTCCGCATGGCAAACCGTTCAGGTAGCAAGACATCCGAAAAGACCTCTGTTCAGCGAATATCTAAACCTTATGGTAAAAGATTTCCGCCAGCTTCACGGCGACAGATGTTTCGGCGACGACGCCGCGATAGTCTGCGGCACGGGCCACATCGGTATGGAGAAAGTTTTAATCGTCGGCCAGAATAAGGGCCGCGACACAAAAGAAAAAATAAAATGCAATTTCGGCTGCCCCAACCCGGAAGGCTACCGCAAGGCGCTTGCCAAGATGAAATTCGCTGAAAAATTCAATATCCCAGTCGTAACCCTGATTGATACTCCCGGCGCATATCCCGGCATCGGCGCCGAAGAACGCGGCCAGGCACAGGCCATCGCCGTAAATCTTATGGAAATGTCGCGACTGAAAGTGCCGATTATCTGCATCGTCATCGGCGAAGGCGGCTCAGGCGGCGCATTGGGCATCGGCGTCGGCGACAGAATGGCTATTCTCGAATACGCTTATTATTCGGTTATTTCGCCCGAAGGCTGCGCCGCGATCCTATGGCGCGACGGCTCAAAGGCTCAGGAAGCCGCCGAGGCTCTTAAACTCACAAGCAAAGAACTTTACAGACTGGGAATCGCCGATTCGGTAATAGCCGAACCTCTCGGCGGAGCGCACCGCAATATCCACGATGCGGTTTATAATGTCGAGCAATATATCGTCAGGACCCTGCGCGAGCTGAAAAGAATGAAAGTGGAAAACCTCCTCGAAAACAGATACCAGAAACTGCGTGCCATCGGCACAGCCGCCACAACGTTCAAACCGCTGGACGATTCCGAGCACAAAATAAAAAGAGCAGCCGAAAAAATTATAAACGCCGGCAGTATTAGCCCTTCACATATTAAACCCATCGAAGTTTAATTTTCTGAAAGCCCCCATTTATGCCAAAATTTATGGGAGACGAAATTATAACTATCGGCTTAAGTCCCTGCTGGGACAGAACCATCGAAATCGCCGATATAAACTGGAACCAGCACAAAACAACCTCTTCACAAAAGAGGGCTCCAGCCGGCAAAGCATTAAATATCAACAAGGCCCTTGCCTGGATGGAAATTGAATCCACCGCGGCAGGCCTCTGGGGCAGCGAAGATTTTTCGCAAATGAAACAGGCGTTAACGTGTCATTCCCGCTCTCTTTGTCATTCCCGCGAAAGCGGGAATCCACGTATCAATATTCGTCTCACCAAAGTCCCCGGCTCAACCCGTGAAAATATAACAATTATAGACACCGCGAATAAACGCCAGATGCACCTTCGCAGCAAAAGTACTTTGGCAAATGGAAAAACGACGAAACTGTTAGAACGGGATTTGCAGAAAATTATCATAAAGCATAGTATCTGTATCTTCTCAGGCGCAATGCCGGACGAAGCGATTGAGTTGGTTGAATTTGCAAAGAAAAAGGCCGTGTCTGTTATCGTTGATACTTCCGGCCCTGTCTTAAAAAGAATAGTCGCAAAAGGCGGCCTGTTTCTTATCAAGCCGAACATCGAGGAGCTTGGCGAATTAGTCGGAAAGAAAATCAAAAATGAAGAACGCGCGATAATCTCCGCCGCGAAAAAATTATTGACTAAAGTTAAGTTTATCCTCGTCAGCCGCGGCGAAAAAGGCGCAATGCTTATTTTTTCTCACAGCTCGGGCGAATTTATCCCCGAACATTGCAAAGGCGTTCCCCAAAAAATACTTAAAGCGGAAACAATTGTTCTTTCCGCCAAATATATCGGCAAAAAATATGATGTTTACAATACTGTCGGCTGCGGCGATTATCTTTTGGCCGGCTTCATCAGCCGGTTCTGCCCCTGTATAGACAATTGCATCCGTGCGCTTAAAGATGGAGTGCAAGCCGCAACCGCAAAAGCCTTCGGCCTGAACGAAACCCTCTCCTGGCAGCAAATTCAAAAGAAAATAAATATTAAGATTTTACATTTACGAAAAACTTAACATCGTTTATCCCCTTAAACCATTAATAAAAAAATCCTTAACATAAAAAATCTTCCGGTACTATACTCGTATGTAGTATACTGCATACGAGTATAGTGGTCGCATCTTTTGTTTCAGCAAAGGCCGACCTTGTCAGTCTGTGGACAACGCATAATGGCTGGCACAAAAGCTCGCTTTGAGCAAAGCCGTTGCTTTGTCCTATGGACTCCTGATGGAGAGCACAAAATTATTTGCTGAAACAAACAGTGTTAGTCCGTGTCTAAAAATATCTGTGACCTCTGCCTGCCTTGCCGTAGCTTTTAGCGAAGGCAGGTGAGCTCTGTGGCTCGGTGGTGAAATTAAATTTTTCTTCGTGCTTCTTCCATCCTTCGTGGTGAATTATCTTTTTACTCCCTATGGGATGCCTTACGGCAAAAATAATTACCCGGCAATTGTTTCACGATTCCTTTCAGTCTCATCGAAACCAAAGCAGCATTGACCTTCCCTGCCGAAATTTCAGTCTGGCTTATTATCTCTTCAATATGAACCGGCTCGCTATCGAGGCAATCGAAAATCTTTTTCTCAATATCTGTCAAATTCAATTTTGAAATGTCGAACAGCGGCATCTGGGCCTTTTCAATCGCCTGTTTTGCGGCCTTGGTCAAATGCTCTGCGAAATCTTTTTGCAGAAATTCCAAAGTTTCAATTACATCTTCAACCGACTCGACAAGTTTCGCTCCTTCTTTAATTAATTTATGCGGCCCTTTCGAAAGCGGCGAATCTACTCTGCCGGGAACGGCCATTACTTCTCTGCCGTTTTCCATCGCCGCCCGTGCGCTTATAAGCGCACCTGACCTCGGCATCGCCTCGACAACAATTGTCGCAAGTGAAAGTCCTGCGATAATTCTGTTTCGAGGCGGAAAATTTTCCGCTAATGGTTCGTATTCCATCGGCAGCTCGCTTACGCAGGCGCCGTTTGCGCAGATTTTTTCGAAGAGCTGTTTATTCTCCGGCGGAAAAATATTCGCAAGGCCGCATCCCTGCACCGCGATTGTCCTTCCGTTTGCGCTTAATGCTCCGCTGTGCGCAGCCGAGTCGATACCCCTTGCCATTCCCGAAACGATAGTGATTCCCGCCGATGCCAAAAGATGCGCTAACCTCGATGCCTGTTCGCTTCCGTAATGGCTGCATCCGCGCGACCCGACGATTGCGACAGCCAGGTTATCGCTGGCTACAATCTCGCCTTTGACATAAAGCACCGCCGGCGGGTCGTAGATTTTTTTCAATAATGTCGGATACCGGTCATCTGAAATATTGATGATACATACCCCGTTTTTATCGGCCAGTGCGATTTCCTTTTCGGCATCGAAGCTGTTTCTTGAGCGGATGATTTTTTCGCTTATTATTCGCCCGACGCCTTCGACCTGTGCCAGGCCGGTTGCCGAAGCCGAAAGAATCGCTTCTACGGTGCCGAAACGTTCGAGAAGACGTCCGAAAATAACTGGTCCTATCCCCTCGGAACGAACAATCTTCAGCCAGTCGCGTATATTGGTTGAGTGGCCTGCCAAATTTCCTCCTCTCGGATGGAATATTTTGTGACTCTTTTATCCAGTTTAGACCTAAAAATAATAAAGAAACTGTTGAATTTCAATAAAAAAGTAACAGAAATTGAGTTAAAATGGACTTAAACAATCTTGAACTATTAAAGAAAAACGAATTAAATTATGTACGATTTTTCGATTGTAACTATATGTATTATAAACACTTAAAAAAGAAGCATAACAGGACAATCAATTCTGTTATTTATGATAAGCGGTTATAAATTGACTTCATGATATTTTATTGGTATTTTGAGGGGCTATGGCTACCCACACAAGCACAACTAAGAAGGCTGAGAAGTTAGGTAAGACCTCGCCGGTAAAAGCTTCGAAGCAGTTTCGCACGATAAAGCAGGGACTTGAATACCTGTTCACGCGGACGGACTATGAAAAGCAGAGCCGCCTGCGCTATAATATTACGACTTTCAGTCTTGAGCGGATGGAAAAGCTTTTGTCTCTGGTAGCCAATCCGCACAAAAAACTCGCCTGCGCTCATATCGCCGGCACGAAGGGCAAAGGTTCAACGGCGACGATGCTGGCGAGGATGCTGCAGGCTAATGACTACTCGGTCGGGCTTTATACATCGCCCCATGTCGTCAATCTGCACGAGAGAATAGAAATTAACGGCAAAAGAATATCCGATTCGGAACTTCTGGGTCTGATTAACCGCATATATGCTCCCGTTGAAAAAATGGCAAAAACAGACCAGCCGACATTTTTTGAGATATTCACGACGATAGCGTTTTTGTATTTTGTGGACAAAAAAGTTGACATTGCGGTTATCGAAACGGGCCTCGGCGGCAGATTAGACAGCACAAACGTAATTGAACCGGCTGTGGTCGGAATAACGAATATCAGTATCGACCATCAGAACCTCCTCGGCAAAACTATCGACTGCATAGCAAAGGAAAAAGCCGGCGTCATAAAAAAAGGTATTCCCGTGATAAGCGTTCCTCAGGACCCGATGGCGATGCGCGAACTTAAGAAACAGGCGTTGGCCGTCAAGGCGCCATTCACGGTTACAGGCAAAGATATCGACTTTTCATATCGATTCGAATCGTCGCGCGAACACGGTCCACATAACCGAATATGCCTGACGACTCCTACGAGCAAATTCGAACATCTTAGAGTTCCGCTTCCCGGCGAACACCAGGCGATGAATTGCGGTCTTGCGATAGCGATGCTCGATGCCCTCAAAGTCGGCGGCTTAAAGATAGACGACGCCAAAGCAATCAGCGGCCTGAAAGAAATAAAAATGCCCGGCCGAATGGAAATAATCCACAACGACCCGCGCATCCTGATTGACGGCGCTCACAACGCCGCAAGTATCCGTGCGCTTGTCCAGGCCATCGGCCAGCACGTGCCGTACGATTCCATGATTGTTATCTTCGGCTGCGGTCAGGACAAAGACGTTAGAGGAATGCTCGAACAGCTCCAGTACGGAGCCGACAAAGTGATATTCACTCGCAGCAATTCGCCAAAGGCCGTTTACCCGCAGGAGCTTGCGGATATGTACACCGAAATCTGCGGCAAGATGTGTCAGACGGCGCTGAGCCTCAAAGAGGCCCTGCGAATCGCCTCGGCAGCTATCGGCAGAGAAGACCTCGTCTGTATCACCGGCAGTTTTTATCTTGTCGGACAGGCTCGGATAATGTATATACCAGAGTAAGGCCGCAGCGTAGCCACAAAGGCACTAAGGCACAAATATAATTTTAACTTCCAACATTTGATAACCGTAAAGCGGCTGCGGTGGCGCAACTCGTTTCGCCTATCGTTTTACGATGAACGTAATTGAAACTACGAATCCATACAAATAGAAAAGCCACAGAGAACACAGAGGTCACAGAGATACAAATTTTTAAAATCGCAGATTACGCTGATGATATTGATTTAATTATTCACCACGAAGAGTTGAAGAAACACGAAGGATAAAATTAATTTCACCACAGGGACACAGAGAAAAATACCACATCAATCTTTGGTTGACAAATCATCAATTAAAGAATTGTACTCCTGCTCTATTGCTTCTTTGCCCCAGTTCTTTTTTACATGAACCGATAACAAGAACATGTAAGCAAAATTCAAGCATCTCATTTTTAGATCCCCCAAATTTTCATTTGTATCATCATTTATCTCCCCTTGTTTCAGGCTGCTTAGTATCAAAGGATCGATATGGACAGCGGGACAATACTGTGAGTATAAAATTGCTGAAACATTGCCGCCAAAAATATTTGATGTACTCTCAAATAGACCACCCTTACCGGTAATTCTTAACCTTTCTTTTTTTGCGTTATAGCCTTTGACAGTTCTTTCAAGTTGTTCTTTCAACTTTTTTATTTTCTTTAAGTCTTCTTTGTTTAATACTCCTTCTTCTAATTCAAGTAAGCCGTTGTATAAGTTTATTTTCTCATTGCCTGCATTTCTATCCCATCTTCGTAACCTATTATGGATTTCATTTTCATCGTCAGGGCTCACTACACACCAAAGAAATTTTATAAAGAACTCAGAAATGACCCTTATTAGTGCCATTGCGGGTAATTTAAAACCTTCATCAAGTAAAAGTACTGCCGCACGGCAATATGTTTTCATTACTGTTATAGCAAAAGCACAAAATAATAAGCTATGGCTCTTATCTCTGGACGACACTTCAGTTATTAGTTTCTGAGTGCCCTCAAACCACTTATTTATTGCTTTCTCAATTTTTTTGTGGCTCATTTTTCCCCTTTATAGTTTATCTTTTTGTGTTTACACAGTTACACAGCTTTTTCTTAATTATCATCGCACCAATGCCGAGCAGTAAAAGTGTGGCGAACCGGGTATCTGCACTCCAAGATAATCAGCCTAATTTATTGAAATCTACTTCTTACTTTTTTTAACTTTTTTATTTTTAAGCTCTTCACCACGTAATAACTTGGTCATCATTTCCACAAACTGCTTTCTAATTTCTCTATCAGTATAGTCGTTTGATACTGATGAGACGTTAAGCCCAAGAGTCGGATTTCCATTGTGATCCTTTCTACTTCCAAGTGCCATAAGCAGCTCGTCTTGTTTACTGGTTAGCTTGCTTTCCATTTGTATTTTTGTTGAACCTGCTCCACAGCCAATAATATAACGCATTGCACCGTTGCCAGGGTAAAATTCAGTAACCACAATGCTCAAGTTAGCTACTCTTAAAGTTTCCGGTACAACTTCACCAGCAGAAATTACGCTGAATAATGTTTTCTGGGGTATTGCTGCGGTCAAATCTACCTCTAAATCTGAAGCAAACTTTTTGGCCTGATCTTCTAATTTAGAATCTACTTTCTTCATCGATCCCAAATTCACATCTATTGGCTGTAAAGCTATGGCATCTATTTGATCTAACTTCAAATTATGATCTTTGTATACTAATCCCACATTCTTTTTATTTTCATATGAGAGCTTCTGATCAAGAACATGCAATCGGCTGTTATTTATTGAATAACAGCCGTATAAAAAGAACATTGGTAATAAAATTACACATCTTGCATATTTATTCATTGTTTCACTCCTTGATTTTTCTCTTTTGTTTAATATCAAGAAATCATTATTCATAGTTTCTCAACTATTGTTTTAATTCCTTTCTCAGCAACTTTTTTGGCTCCATATTCTGGAGTTCTCTCTTCAACTGACCATCCCCCAGTATTATTGGTTTCAAATATATTCCAAAGAATTTTGCCTGTATCCAGCGAAACACACTCTGCTGCAAAACCAACCATTGCATATTTAAACAAATCGCCCTTATTCCAAACAGTAACTTGACCTGTAATGATTACATTGGCTCCCGCCTGTCTTGCAATCTCATGACGCTTATTGGGATCTTCCCAATCTGTTTGTTGCAATTGAAGTTGTTTAATCGCATGATTCAGATCAAGAGTTGAGAGGAAAATATAAGGCACTTTCTCTTTTGATGAAATTTTTGCCAAAGCACTCTTGAATGCTACTGAAAAAATCCTCCCACTACCAGGTTTGTTTTGTGCATCCTCAAAAGGAATCAAAACTGCTTTTATATTCTTATTCTCTGGCAGGATTCTTTTGTTGCTAGATGTACAACCAGCAATAATAACGCAAGCTAATACGAGAATTAGTTTTCTCATTTACTCCACCTTTCAAAACCTCGATTTTTATTATGTAAAAGTATATTCTGCGGCATACGGATAAGCAAGGGAAAACAGGTCAAAAGGCAGAAGATGGGATTGCCGCGGCTGAAGCGGCCACGCCTGCGGCGGGCAAGCCTCGCAATGACCCTGATGAGATGGCTGCGGTGACGCAACTCGTTTTGTCTATCGTCTTACAGGGTCGGGATTAGTAAAAATCAATGAAATAAGTGTAACTTGTGGCTAAGCTATCTGTAATTAAAAACTGCTCACGTCTTTCGCAGTTTGTTTGCGACTTTAACCACATCAACCATCGCGGCGATATCAATTACGTCCAAAAAGTCAGGAAGCGATTTATTTTTCGGTAGCTTTCGCCCTTTCTTCGTCAGACATTTTTGCCAGTCGCTTAACCTCATTTATATCAAGACCCATCCCTTTGGCTACGCGACTGCCATAATCTTCGTCTGCCTTAAAAAACAGAGCTGTTTGCCGTAACTGGATACGCTTTTGTGCTTTGCCCAAATGGTCCACAATATTGCCAACGAGATTGCTGCGGTCGCTGTCTGACATTGCTTTGCGATACAGATTGCCGGCCTGAACGAAATCGTCGTTAGGAAAAGTGAACGGGAATCTGTCCGCCTGGCCGGAGATGTCGAAAGCAGGTTCTGCGGCTGTCGGGTCTGGAGCTTGTCCGCCGAAGCTATTCGGCCAGTAGTTTGGCCCGTCCCCGCCGTTGCCGTTGACCTGCATAAAGCCGTCACGCTGATAGCTTTTTTCGGGAGCGTGTTTCGGAGCGTTGACCGGTATCTGGTGATAGTTTGGCCCGAGTCTGTGAATGTGTGTATCGTGATAAGAAAACGCCCTTGCCTGGAGCATCTTGTCCGGTGAAAGTGCGATGCCGGGAACCATATTCCCCGGGCAGAAAGCCGCCTGTTCGACTTCCGCAAAATAATTAACCGGATTGCGATTCAAAACCAATTTGCCAATTTTAATCGGCTTGACTTCCGCATGCGGCCATACCTTTGTAATATCAAAAATGTCCCATGGGAAATTTTTAGCTTTTTCCGGCGTCAAAATCTGCATCTCGAGCGTCCATGAAGGATAATTTTTTTTCTCGATAGCCTCGAACAAATCGCGGGTGGCATGATTGGGGTCTTCGCCGCTGAGCCGTGTTGATTCGGCCCGGGTCAGATTTTTTATGCCCTGGTCGGTTTTGAAATGGTACTGTACCCAAAAGTACTGGCCTTTATCGTTATACCACTTGAATGTGTGGCTGCTGTAACCGTTCATATTTCGATATGTGGCGGGCGTTCCCCTGTCGGAAAAGAGGACTGTAACCTGATGAATGGATTCCGGCGTAAGTGACAGAAAATCCCAAAACATATCAGCATCCGGAAGATTGGTTTTCGGATTCCGTTTTTGCGTGTGTATGAAGTCGGGAAACTTGAGCGGGTCGCGAATAAAAAATACCGGCGTGTTGTTGCCTACTAAGTCGTAGTTGCCTTGGTCGGTATAAAATTTTATCGCGAATCCGCGCGGGTCCCGCGCAGCGTCTGCGGAACCTCTTTCGCCGCCAACGGTAGAGAAACGAACAAAGACATCGGTGCGCTTGCCGACTTGTGAGAGAAATTGGGCTTTGGTGTATTTGGTTACATCGGCAGTAACTTCGAAATAGCCGTATGCTCCGGCTCCCTTTGCATGCACGACTCGTTCAGGAATTCGCTCGCGGTCGAAATGGCCCAGCTTCTCCAGCAGGTGAACATCCTGCATCAATATTGGCCCTCGCTCACCGGCCGTTAAGCTGTTCTGGTCGTCGGCAACAGGAATTCCAAAGGCGGTAGTTAGTTTTTCCTCTTTCTTTTTATCTTTTTCTTTTTTCATTTTAAATCCCCTGTTTTAGCAGTATTATTTAATATATTCATTTAACGCGATGCTAAGCACGTTGATGACTCTCCACCCCGATAAAATAGCGAGCAACTCTTTGCCTGTCAACTATAGAATAACTTTCCCAAGTCTGTTTGCGACTTTAACCACGTCAGCCATCGCGGCGACATCGTGAACACGCACAATTGAAACGCCCGCCGCCGCGGCCAAAGCAACTGTCGCGGCAGTTCCGAAAATTCTGTCCTTCGGCTCCTCTTTACCTGTCAGTATCCCGATAAATTTCTTTCTGCTGGCACCGAGCAAAACTCTGAAACCACTGTTTACAAAAACATCGATGTTTCGCAGGAGCTCAAGATTATGTTCGAGTGTTTTGCCGAACCCAATGCCGGGGTCGATAAAGATTTTCTCTTTTTCAATACCTGCCTTTTGTGCGGCCGATGCTCTATCCAATAAATAATCGAGAACCTCACCAACGACATCTTTATACTTCGGCTCTTTCTGCATTGTTTCGGGATTGTTTTGAATATGCATAAGTATTACCGGTACTTTTTTCTCCGCCGCAAGCTGCGCGGTTCTGTCGTCGCTTAAAGCGGTTATATCATTTATTATCGAAGCGCCTGCTTCGAGGGCCGCCTTCGTAACTTCAAAATTTTTACTGTCGATACTTATCGGGATTTTTATTTTGCCGGCAAGTTTTTCGATAACCGGAATAACTCTTTTGATTTGCTCTTCTGCGGAAACTGGTTTTGAGCCGGGGCGGGTGGATTCGGCGCCGATGTCGATTATCGCTGCTCCCTCCTGCTCCATTTTGATACCACCGGCGACAGCTTTTTGAGTATCGAGGAAATCACCGCCGTCGCTGAACGAATCAGGCGTAATATTCAGAACGCCCATTATGATACAGCCGGCGGAAAAATCCATTTTCCCAACCGGCCATATCAAAATATCTTTATCCTTATCCTGCATTACTCGACAATCTCTGCCCTAAGCACAAGAAAGAACATATCATTGCCGATTTGTGTCTGGGCAACAATAACAGGCTTTTGAGCAAGGACAACAGTTATATTTCGATAATCAACAGAACTGCTATCCGGCGGGCATTTATTCTCAATTTTGCTATATATAAATTTGGACTTAAATGACCACTCCACATATACCTGCTTATTTCCCAAAATGCTTGAACGTGTCCAGAATTCTACTTTTTGACCATAAGAACGATAGGTTCGTGACGTTATTGGTCTTGAGCTATCGCCAACAAAAGATTCTGTCGAATCGCCGAAATATGTTTCATTAGTGAATACATTCTCAACTTCCGTCTTAACCATAGCGCGAGTTGCTGCAGAAGCTGTGATACTGCCGCTGTTTGGCTCACCAAGGCACCAAATCAGATTCATTACTGAAACATTTTCTTTGTCTTTTTCCGATAATGGCTTTACGCCGGATTTAGCCAGGGCATCTGCGTCAACCTTTACAAGCCAGGCGTTGACAATAACGCTGCGATAGTCAGGTTTCTCTTTTTCCGGCTCTGCGGCTTTTTTCTCTTCTGCCCAAACAACCGAACACATTGCCAGAATAGATGCCAAAATCAAAAGCTTTTTCATAATCTTACCTCTCAAAATTAGACGCCAATTAACACTGTATGATTAGACACGGATTTACACTGTATATAAAAAAATATATCTCTGTGTTCTCTGCTGAAGCGAAGCGGAAGTCCCGACGCATCGGGATGCTCTGTGGCTAAAATAAAATTTATTCTCTGTGGCCATCAGTTTTAAACCCTATACCCTCAAATATAGTTTTAAGTTTCTCATCCTTTATTGAAACGACTGTATTCTGAAATTCTCTGCGGACGTGATAATTTTTCCGCAGGCCGTCGAAATACGCCCCGCCTGTTCCGGCAGGAGCTTCCGTTATCCGTCTCAATTTTTCATCATCTATTCTTATGTCGTAGAGCATATTCACTGCCGCCGATAATGGGTTTTCCTCCTGCTCGTTGATAACAATTCTTTCAATCTGCGATGGCGGCAAAAAATTATTAATGTTGAACTTCGACTTGATTCCGAAGTGCATGCAGAACGCCTCATAAATCATAACCATACCCGCGACCTTGCCGTCATAAGAATAGCCTGCGATATGCGGCGTGCCGTAATCGACCATTTTCAAAAGCTCGACATCGATATTCGGCTCTTCCTCCCATACGTCAAGTACGCAAGCTCTTGTTTTGCCGGAAGTTATAGCGGTTTTCAGTGCCATAGTATCGTGTACTCCGCCCCGGCAGGTATTTAAAAAAATCGCTCCTTTTTTCAGGGCCGCGAAAAATTTCTCATCGGCCAAATGAAAAGTTTTATCGATTCCCTCTTTAGTCAGCGGCGTATGCAGCGTTACGATATCGCAATTTAAAATTTCCTCTATCGGCCGGTATTTTTCATCGCCGGTTTTTCTTTTCAGCGGCGGGTCGTTGAGGACAACTTTCATTCCCAGCGCTTTTGCTTTTTTTTCTACTTTACTGCCGACATTTCCAACTCCGACGATGCCGATTGATTTTTTTGAAATATCTAATTTGTATTTATCGGCAAGATTTAAAAGTGCCGATACGACATATTCCGCGACTGAATTGGCGTTCGAGCCAGGCGCCGATGAGAAACCGATTTTTCTCGATGCGAGGTATTCGAGGTCGACATGTTCGAAGCCGATTGTCGCTGTGCCGACGAATTTTACATTTGTCTCGTCGAGCAGGTCCTTATCGACTTTTGTAATGGTACGCACTAAAAGCGCATCGACGTCTTTTAAAATTTCACGAGTGATCGTCCGGCCGTGAATTGTTAAACAGTCCCCGGCCGAACTGAAACATTCCTTTACAAACGGTATATTCTCGTCTGCTATAATTTTCATCCCGCACCTTCTTTTTATTCAATTTTCCAGTGAGTTTATCCAATATGCAAGTTATTTTTTTCGATTATCCAAAAACTTATGCCTTTGGGAATACTTGGAAGGTGCGGGATTCGTTCACAATAGATTTTGGCAGCTATTTTGCACTGGGGCATTGTTGTTTTTCTGTGGAAAGCGCCTGCTTTAATTCTTCAACCAGCTTATCGACAAGCACTTTTACAGGTATAATTTCGGTGCATTTATAGGCGTTTGAGCCGGCAAACACGAAAGATTCGTCCAGTTTACCTTTCGAAGCGTTTGACAAAACTTTGGCTATGCAGTACGGCGCCTTATTGGGGTCGCAGGTTCTGAGGCATTTATAAACGCACTTGAAAGGCACAGTCAGCCCCTGTTTAATTTTTTCCACAAACGGGCTATTGATAACCCTGCCCGGCAGTCCGACCGGACTTTTTATAATTGTTATATCATTCGGGCCGGCATTTATATAGGCCTGCTTAAAGTTTTCATGAGCATCGCATTCGTCCGTGCAGACAAACCGAGTCGCCATTTGAACTCCTGCCGCGCCTAATCTGAGAAAATGCGCTATATCTGCGCCGTCAAAAATTCCTCCCGCCGCGATAACCGGTATCTTCGGCTCGAACGTATTGGCAAACTCAATCACCTCTTTGACTATCTGTTCAAGTGTCATAGCTGTTCCGTCAGCCAGACTCTCGGCTGAATAGCCCAAATGACCGCCCGCTTTGACGCCTTCGACAATCACGGCATCGGGAAGCTTGTTATATCGGCCTTTCCATCTTCTGCAGATAAGTTCCATCGCCTTGACAGATGAAACTATCGGAATCAGTTTAATATCTTTTCCGTTGAGGAATTTAGGCAGCTCCAGCGGCAGACCTGCACCGCAAATTATCATATCGACATTTTCTTCAACCGATATCTTGACAAGATTTTCATAATCGGTAAGAGCGACCATTATATTAACGCCGATGATTCCTTTGGTAAGAGTTCTTGCTTTTCTGATTTCGTTTCTCAGGGATTCGCCGTTAAAAGTCCACAAATCCTTTCCGCTGAGATCCTCAAACAGACCGATTCCCGTACTGGCGATAACTCCGGCGCAGCCGGTATTGGCGACCGCAGAAGCAAGCCCCGCTTCGGATACCCTGATTCCCATTCCGCCCTGTATTATCGGCGGATTAATCGTTAAATTCCCGATTTTCAAATCGGGTATATTATTGGTCTGCATAAATACCTTAATTTAATTTAACTTAATAAAGCTTTAGTACTATAAGAGAATGTCGTTAATGATAGGTGTTGAAGCTGCTATTATTCTCAGGCGATTACTCTTTTCAGCGCCCGCATAATGCGACAATTCTGATTTAATACATACCCGAATTATACTACCACCATTATGGACTATAAACAACAATTATCTTTTTTTAACTATTAAGGGTATTGTTAAGCTCAAAACCCGCTATTTTTTCTCCACAGTCCGGGCAGCAGTCCTCTTCGACCCTGTTTTTAAGCACATAAAACCCCTCGCGCCCTATCAGCAGGCAGTCGCACCTCGGACAGTACGTATTTTCACCTTTTATTGTTCGAAGGTTCCCGATGTAAACATATCTCAGACCCGTCGCCTTGGCGATATCATAGGCCCTCTGCAAAGTCGCCCCCGGCGTCGGAGGCATCTCGGAATATTTATACTGCGGATAAAACCTGCTGATGTGCCAGGGAACATCCGGCCCGCAGGTATTGACAAGAAACTCCGCAATTTGTTTCAACTCGATATCCGAATCGTTCTGCCCCGGCACAATAAGAGTCGTTACCTCCATCCATATTTTCGTATGATGAGCGATGTATTCTATCGTATCCAAAACAGGTTTCAGTTTCGCCCTGCAGAGATTTTTATAGTATTCTTCACTGAACGCCTTCAAATCCACATTTATCCCGTCGAGCCATTCGGATGCGAAATCAATCGCTTCGGTCGTCATAAAACCGTTGGAAACAAAAATATTGGCAAGGCCTTTTTGTTTCGCGATTTTCCCGCAATCTGCCGCGAACTCCATAAAAACTGTCGGCTCGGTATAAGTGTACGCCATACTTTTGCACTTGGCCTTAATCGCAAAGTCCACAATTTTTCCCGGCTCCATTGGCTGCCCATCAATTTGACTTCCCTCGATTGCCATCTGGCTTATCTGCCAGTTCTGACAAAAGTCGCACTGAAAATTGCAGCCCGGCGCAGCGATTGAAAAACTTTTGCTGCCCGGCAAAAAATGAAATAACGGCTTTTTCTCTATCGGGTCCGGATTGGCCGAACAGAGTTTGTGATAGTTGAGTGAATATAATTTCCCGCCGATGTTTTTACGAACGCCGCAATGCCCCAGAGAATCTTCGCTTATAACACATCGCCAGTTGCACAGATTGCATCGGACCTTCGCGTTTTCAAGCGCCTTATATAGAACGGCTTCTTTTAACTCGTCTGTCATACCATAATTGTAAAACAATTCAAAAAATTTACAATGATTTTCGTTTTTAACCATGGACTTGCCCTTCGTCTTGTCCTCAGAAGCTTTAGCGGAGGAGGAAGCCTCGGCGTAGAAGGGCTCCACGGATTTCACTGACTTA
Source organism: Phycisphaerae bacterium (assembly GCA_041652575.1). NCBI lineage: Bacteria > Pseudomonadati > Planctomycetota > Phycisphaerae > Phycisphaerae bacterium. The sequence goes on from JBAZHC010000006.1 coordinate 145,201, forward strand.
TTTTTCACTAGACATAAAAAGGCAATATCTTGCCTAAGGTCGGATGAAGCAATGTTCTCTATCCCTATTTTGACTGTTGAACACAGGAGGTGGAGCTTGTGTTTTCGTTTCTACCGAAAACACAAGCTCCACCTCATTGTTCGGCTTTAGCTTTTTACTCTACGCAACTTGCTCGTGCTAGTAATTCTGAGCGACTGTGATGCCTACGGTACCAACTACAGCACCAAGTTCATTTATTTTTCTTCATCTTAGACTCTATACTCTCTTTTTGTACTTTGTACTCTGGTTTGAGCTGATTAAGAGCACGTTGAAGCGAGACCAGGGCATCTGGGTTTGGTGAGGATGAATCGAGGCATTCCATTAGCTTCGTCAAGGTGTCTACGATACGCCATCCCCAGTCCTTTTTGATGTCATTCTCAAGAACGTTGATAAGATTCAAGATGTATCCCATTTGGCCCGTCTTCTTATATTCAAACGCCTTGGTAATAAGAAGATCCCTGTTCAATTCTTCTACCTGGTCCTTCAGTCCCTTAAACGCTTTGTCCAGTCGATATTCTATCGCATCGTACTTCTTCTCCAATCGAGACTCGATCGCTTTAGTGGCTTCGTCCAGTTTCTCTTCGGCCTTTTTGGTAAAATCCATGAAGGTGTTCTTTATTGCGTTTACTTCTTCCTCGCGGCTAGCGCGGGCTGTAGCCTCTATCTCGGCCTTGATGGAATCTATCTTACGATTGTTGAGCGAGAAGTTCTGGAAGAAGTTGAGGCCAACTATTGCCAGCATTATAGCCCCCACGCTGCCGAGGGCGAAGTATATGGTATTCAGTATTTTGGTGTTTATCTCCTCAAGGACTTCGACTTTGTCCCCAAGCACTTGAATTGGCGTGACCGAAGGCATTGGAGTTTGAATAGCCTCCTCTTGAGCAAACAAGTCGTGGACTGTCAGTAGCACAAACGCGATAAGAACAATGAGTAATGGTCGTTGGTTCATGATTTCTCCTTATCTTTTCTGTCGAACAATAATTAAACTCTCCATATAAGACAGCAAATAAATTACTTTTTTTACTCAATATACAGTTTAACCATTCCAGTATAAAATACAAACAAGAAAGAATCAGCGTTTAACAAATTTGTGTCAATTAGTGCCTGCCCCGCACCTTGTACGGTGCGGGGTTCATTTGTTGTTAATTTATCAGCCCGAAAGCCTGTGCCAATATCTTAATCGGGTGCTCGGTTTTTTTGCCCGTTAATTGTTCTATCTGCATTTGACAGGTAGAACACTCGGTAAGAACGACATCCGCTTTCGATTCGGCTACTTTCTCGGCAAGCTTTTCGCCGATTCGCATTGACATATCGTAATTTTTCTTCTGCATTCCGAATGTCCCCGCGATTCCGCAGCATCCGCCGTTAAGTTCTTTTACATCTATACCAGCAAGCTGCTTCAAAACCTCCAGCGACGCCGGCGTCCTCTCCAGCGCAATAAGATGACAAGGCGTATGATGAACATACTTCTTGTCGGTTAGCCCCGCCAATATTTTAATCCCCGGCAGGTGGACCTTGGCGGGGTTGAGTTTATTTTCTTTCATAAGATTTTTCAAATAATCGAAAAACTCAAACGTGTTTCCCGAAACAATTTTTGCTTCCGGACTATCGACAAAAAATCTCAAATCTTCCTTAAGGCACAATGCCGCGCTCGGCTCAGAACAGATTATTTTATATCCGCCCTTTACAGCCTCACAAAGATATTTGACGTTATACCGCAAATCCTTTCTGCTTGTCTTTATATCGCCGTAAACCGCCGCAGGCAGCGGAGCGGGCCTTTGTTTGGGAATAATCACATCTATATTATTGGCCCGCAAAAATTTTATTACGGCAAAACCAAGTTCATGGTCGTTGTAATTTACAAAAGTATCCGTAAAGTACGCAACCTTATCAATCGGCTTTTCCAGCTTCGGCTGAGCGGCCAGATATTTTTTCGCCTTCCTGATAAAGCTCGAAAATCCGAATTTCGGCATCGGCCTTCTCTTGTCGATACCCAACAGAGCCTGCATGGCCGATTTCACAGGCGCAAGACTCATAACCATATTACTTATCGGCGAAAAAGCCGAACCGAGAATACTCATATATCGATTGGACGACAGAACCTTTGCCGCCCTGCTCAATCCGCGTCTTTTCGCAAGTCTCGCCCGGACTTCCATCATCATTTTTGAAACATCGACGCCCGATGGGCAGTCAATCACGCAGGCCTTGCAGTTAAGACACGTCGCAAGAATTTCCCTGAATGCCTCCGACTCGAAATCATTTTCCGTAATAATTCCCTTCGCCCAGGCCGCAAGCAGATTCGCCCGCGCCCGCGAGGAATCCATCTCGTTTCCGGTCGCCCGAAACACCGGGCACATCCGAAGCGCCGAATCGGTGCTCTTGCACGCTCCGCAGCCGGTACACTGAATAAGCTCGAACTTAAACTCATCCGGCCTGAAATTCAGATGCGTCTTTGTTTTTTCGTCGATGATTTTATTTCCGCCGCGCAGGTTTTGCGTCATTATATCGGCATCGTCGCTAATGATTTTACCCGGATTAAGAATATCTTTAGGGTCGAATATCTTTTTAAGCTTTTTAAGAATATCGCAATATTCCCTGCCGAAATGTTTTTCCATAAACGCCGCGTGAATCAAACCGTCGGCGTGTTCGCCGCTCAGCGAGCCGCCGTATGACAGCGCAAGAGAAAAAACCTCATCGGCTATATCCGTCATTTTTTTTACATCCGCCGGGTCGGACAAATCCAAATACGGCCGAACGTGAATCTCTCCGTCGCCGGCGTGTCCGTAATAAACCATATCGGCTTTATACTTTTCGCCGATTTTCTCCAGACCCGCCAGATACTCTGCGAGTTTTTTATTATCGACCGAAACATCTTCGATAAACGGTATCGGCTGCTTCAGGCCCTTTTTCCTGCTCAATAGCGGAACCGCGTCCTTACGGCATTTAAACAGTCTCTTCTGCACCGCCGGGTCAAATACGATTTTTTTGTCGTAGCACAATCCGCCGACCGCTGAAACTGTCTTTTCTATTTTTTCTTTAACCTCTTCATCTGTATTGCCTGTGTATTCGACAAGAAGACTTGCGACAGAATTGGGATTGAGAATGTCGTGGTATTGTTCGAACGCGTCCCTTGCGATTTTTATCAAATCCTGCCCCATCAATTCGCACGCCGCCGCGCCGCAATCGACAATCAGCGGAACAGCCCGCGCCATCTTATCGAGCGAATCGAATTCGAACTGAACAACCGCCGAAACTTTCGGTATATCGACCGTCCGCAGCGTAACTTCCGTAAATACCGCCAGCGTCCCTTCCGACCCTGCCAGCAGCTTTGCCATATCTATCCTGCCGCTGTGAATAATACCTGCGATATTATATCCGCTGTGATTTCGTTTTGTTTCAGGCTGAACCCTGTTAATAAGTTCGGCGTTTGTGCTCAGCAGGTCGAAGCAGTCTTTTGATATTTTTTTTTCGCCGCTGCCGACATTATTTACAAACTCAAGCGTTCTTCCATCCGCCATAACCGCTTTTATTTTTTCGACGAAGTTTGCGATATAACCGTAGCTTAGCGAATGTGCGCCGGTGGAATTATTTGCGACTACTCCGCCGATTACCGCGCGGTTTCCGCTTGACGGGTCCGGCCCGATTTTTTTGCCGTACCTGGCCAAATGTTTATTCAAATCGTCCAGTACTACTCCGACCTCGCAGCAGACAACGCTGCCGTCTGAATTCGTGCTGATGATTTTGTTCATAAATCGGGTAGTATCGAGTACGATTCCGCCGGTCAATGATTCGCCTCCGAGTCCGCTTCCGGCCCCGCGCGCAACCACCGGTATATTGTTTTGATAAGCGTATTTTACAACAGCGGTTACATCGTCGGCGTTTTTCGGCGCAGCAACGCACAGCGGCATTATCTGATATATGCTCGCGTCGGTACTGAACACAACGCGGGTAAAAATATCAGCGAAGCATTCGCCTTTAATTAGATGCGAAAGCTCATCTGCAATTTGTTGTGAATTTTTACTGGTCATCTTTTACCTGTAGATTATATAAATATCCCGGTTTTTCTTATGCAGATATAGCAATTTCATAGTTTATCGCCATTCTGAGGGTCGTTGCAATACGTATCCATCTGCTTTGATAACTTTATCGGGAAATTGACATTTTGCAAGAAGCCCATGACCGATGGACAACTGATCATTTGCAACTGCCTTTAATGCTGCGGAAGAGCGGTTAGGTGGGAAAAATACAATTACCCTTTTTTGTGGAAACATTGTTTTTATCGTCTCGACCGGTCTGACTAAATCGCTATCAGCAGAAATAAGCAGAGCAGTGTCAAACTTGTCGCCAAAAGCATCAACAAGCATCTCTGTCGCAATATTGACATCCGTCATTTTTTCTTCAAATCTCGGCCAGCTATCTCCGCAATTTCTGCAGATGATCGGCTTGCTTAAGTAGTGACCATAATATATTTCAAAATCGCTCAAAGTTTCCAGTGCTTCAAGAAAAGTGGTTTGTCTTATTCTTTTATCCGACGGGCCTGATATTCGAGTGGTAAAATATTTAGTTGCCACCAGTTGCTGATTTCCCTTTAACAGATTTTGAGCCATCGCTTTTATGTTGAGCCAGTAAAACCGCTTAAAATTGCCGGCCCTAAGGCCGAAATATAGATTAAAACCATCCACATAAGTTATGACTTTTGTTACGGTTATTGCCATTTTATGGATATTTCCCTAAAATAACTTGACGAACAAGCCGATATTATCTATAGTATATAAAAATGAAACTCCCCCGAAGATAGCATCTTCGGGCTTACGCTCCCGTAAGGGGGCGTTTCTTTTGCGCCAAAATACCATTTTTTTTCACATATTCAACTTTTATCTGTTTAACTGACCGTCTGTTGCATCGAAAGACCGTCTTGTTCAGAAACATACCATTTCCCCGATATCAGGAAAATGGTGTAACAACTCAAAATTCTTACGTGGCTTTACGATTATCTCCCTTGTCGGTTTTGACCATTTTGCGCGTACGCGCAAAATGGTCATCGGGATTCATCCCTGCATTTTTACAGGCCGTTTTTGCCTTTTCCATTTTTTCTCATTATTTTTTAATGGCACAGATTATTATTCTAAAAATACCTCTGCCATTTCCCGTCTTTACCATAACCTGGGCATTTTTCATAGCCGCAAGCATTCCAAACCGAATCAAATGCCGGTTTCAAAATTTCGTCTACTGGTAAATCGTAACTCTCAATCCTTATTGGCAGTATACTTAACTCGTCTTGAGTAATGGATGGAACCGCCTTATGCCATCGAATCGCTTCCGTTCCCATTACATAACCTTTGATATCTATCAATGACAAACATATCCATGCTGGCAATTCAATCTGATATCTTTTGAATGAGCCAAGATAATTATTTAAGAGCGCTATCATTTCTTCTTCATAACTTGGTGGTATTATCTTCTTATCGGAACCTATGAGCATATTGGCATCTACACGCTCTAATATTCCATTATTAAAAATATGAGTGTAACAATAGACTCCTTGTAAGTCCGGCCAATAAGTCATCATTCCATCAAATGTTATTCTGCTGTTATAGCCGCCAATGCTATAACTTGGCGGAAAACTTGAAGAACAATTCTCCCCTAAATTATATTTCTTACCAATCTCAAAGGATGAATCCGGTATTATATGTAATACGATTTTTGCACCCGATACCAATGGCGCAAATGTTTCATTTGTTGAAATTGCAGAAAGTCTGTCGTTTCTGAAGTTTCTAATTTTTGTGGCAAGTGTCTCCGATTCCAGAAACGCTCTTCTTAAATCTTCTATTTCGAGCTGGTGTACTCCACTGGAGTTTCTGCCATGAAAACGAAAATAGTTATCAATTCGCACAACATGAGGTCTTGCGATACTTCTGGGTATTTTTATAATCACAACTTTTTTCAATCCACCAACATCTACCTGATGATAATCAACGCCTCTAATAACAGGAGCAACCCCTGTTCTGAGCAAATTCTCAGAACGCTGTTTGAATTTATCGAAATCTTCGATTTTTACTCCATACACTTTTATTGGCACACCTTTTTCTTCATCAATACCATAAACAAGATAGCCGCCAACTGTATTAGCAAATGCGCTGATATCTTTAAGCAGTTCTTTATTACCGGCGGGTGTTTCTGGCGGCAGTTCCCTTTTATAGTCCAGACCTCTATCTTCCGGAATTTTATTTTCAATAATCACATTTATGTCATCCGCCTTAATCTCTCTTAACGGCTTATTAAACGGTTCCATTGGGCTCTCTCTTTAAAATATTTTATTTTTTCAAACGATGCCTATCATAACAATACTCATTTCCCTCTATTCTTTTTAATTTTCAAAAATTCTGCTCTCGGCGGCTCCGCAATTAAAAACTAAAAATTGCAACTAAATACGCTTAACGAAATTACTGCGTGCCGTTATTTTTTATATCCTCGAACGAAACCTGTAGCGAGTTCAAATCTGTCGCGCTCACCTGCCCGCTGACAAATCGCTGAACAAGCGGCAGCGTACTGTTTTTGATTGTCTCGGCGCTGCCGTCGATGAGTATTTTCCCGTTATGCAGCATTATTATCCTGTCGGCTATTTTATATGCGCTTTTCATATCGTGTGTTACCACGATGCTCGTAATGCCAAGTTCCTTTTGCAGTTTCAAAATCAATTCGTTGATTATATCCGACCGTATCGGGTCAAGTCCCGTTGTCGGCTCATCGTAAAGAATCACTTCCGGATTAAGTGCGATTGCCCGTGCCAGCGCCACTCTTTTTTTCTGTCCGCCGGACAGTTTCGCCGGATAATATTCCTGAAACCCGTCCATCCCGACCATTGACAGTTTTACTTTCGTAAGTTCGTCGAGTTTATTCTGGTGTTTTTTATGAATATGCTGTTTTACAGGAAACATTATATTTTCCTGTACGGAAAGACTGTCGAACAATGCCCCGCCCTGGAACAGGAACCCCATTTGAGTCCTCACGCTTTCAAGTTCCTTTTCGTCGAGGTTATCGATTCTTTGATTTTGAAAATAAACTTCCCCGTCGCTCGGCCGCAGCAGAACTATTATATGTTTTATCAGAACCGTTTTGCCGCATCCGCTCGGCCCGATTATCACTGTCGTTTTGCCTTTTTCGAATGCGAGCGAAATATCGTCGAGCACGGCAAGTTTGCCGAACCTCTTACTGAGTCCTTTCAATACTATTATCCCGTCTCCGGGTTCGATTTCTTTTTGCACTTTTTTACCTTCTCTAAAGCAGACTTCTGAACGGCCATACTGACGAGTAAAGAGCTTTGAATATCACGACAAGAATAAAATCGATTGCCAGTATTAGAATAAAGCTCCCGACAAACGCTTCAGTGCAGGCTTCGCCGACGCCTTGTGCGCCTTCTTTGCAGTGGAACCCCTTATAGCAGCTCATACCCGCGATTGCCGCGCCGAAGAAAAATCCTTTTGCGATACCGATTGTAATATCCCAAAGTTCGACCCCGTCGGCACTGAAGCTCCAGTACGCCGTACTGTTTATTCCGAGATATGGAACGCTGATTAGATACCCGCCTATTATACCCAGAAAGTCCGCATAGATAATCAGCACCGGCGTAAGCAGCAGGCACGCTATCAGTCGCGGCGCGACAAGGTATCGGATTGGATTTGTCCCCATACTTCGGACGGCGAGTATTTGTTCTGTCACGTTCATTGTTCCAAGCTCTGCCGTCAGCGCCCCGCCGACTCTTCCTGCAAGCATCACCGCCGCAAGCACCGGCCCAAGCTCCTTAACAACCGACAGATTTATCAGCACTCCGAGATGTTCCTCGATTCCAAGACCGGCCAACTGGTCGTACGCCTGTATCGCCAGCACCATTCCAACAAACGCCCCAGTTATTGCCACGACCGGAACAGAGCGGACGCCGATGGCAAGCATCTGCTCCCAAATCAGCGGATATGTCGCCGGCTTGAAAAACGCCGCGACAGAAGCAACCAGCGATTCAACCTGAAACCTTGCGAACCTGCCGCAATTGCCGACCGCCTTTATTATGCGACCGCCAAGCTGCTCAACCGCCGTATTTTTGTGTGTTCCATCTGCCATATTCTGTCCTGTTATGTCCTGTTTTATCCACAAAAACACCGATTGTCAACCCCGCACATTCCCGGCAGAAAATTATGACACGGCCTGTCAGACAGCACAATCGCATATAAATAAGGATTCGGAACTGCAAAAAGTGGAAACAAAACAGGTTTCCGGCCCGTGCCGTAAAGCTGAACCGGAAACCCGACAGGTAAAATATATGGTTTTATCGTGGTATTATTATTTGTTTTTCAAAATCGTTATCAATGCGTCTTCGGCAATTATCTCGTTAATGGTTTTTTTAAAAGCTGTCCATTTTATTTTGCTTTTATTTCTTTTGCAGAAACCTTTCAATTTCTTTTCCAGTTTTTCCTTTATAATGTCAGCAGTCTCTTCGGCGTATCTGCCCGAAAAGACTATTCTGTCAACTCCGCCCATCGCAGCTGCCGCCATTCCGCAGGCAATAAGGATTTTATAGAAAATTATCTCCGCGACACATTTTATTTTTTTATCTTCGCTTCGGAAAACTTCCGCGATGGTAACATTCTTACCGGCAAGCCCCCTGATGCCGCTTTTTTCAGTCAGCTCGATATTGATTTGCTCCGGGGTCCATCCTTTTTTTTCGGAAAGTGCCAGGACTATACTTGCGTCGATATCGCCGCAGCTTTTTTGCCCGGGTATTCCTTCTATAGGAGTCGCACCGCTTGTTACCATTAGCGCACGTCCATCTGCAATCGCGGCAGTTTCCGGTCTCGGCTCAAGACATATCGAAATTACCTTGCCGGATTCTTCCGACGCCGCTTTATGAAACAGCCCGTGATAGCCGTAACGTCTCAGGTTCAGTTTATTCGACAAATCGCTTCCGACTCCGTAGAATGCCTCGCGATGCGGAAGATTCGCGAAAAAACCCGAATCAAAAACCGCAACAACAGGAATACCGTGCAGGATTTCCTTCGTGATGTCTATAAGATTGACGACCAAAGGCAGATGCATCGGAGCCTGTGGAAAGAGTTTGATTATTTTTTCTCTTGCTTCGTCCGTTACAATAACGGGGGCCTTAAATTCCGTTCCGCCCATCGCAGCTCTTATCGCGATCGCTTCGATTTTTTCATTTTTAAACGATTTATTTATATCCGAAACAATTCTCTTCATCGTTTCGGACATATCTTCCGCCTGCCAGTTTTTGAGAATTTTTCCGGCCGGAATTTTATATTCCGGAATTCTGCAAAAGGAATATTCCAGTTCCGCAGGGCTCGGATTCAAAACAAGTATATTCATCGTTCGCCTCGCTTTTCGTTTTTACCAAGCAGCCGAAAACTTTCCCTGGCAATGGCAAGTTCTTCATTTGTCTTAATAACGAGTATTTGCACATCGCTGCTTTCAGCGGCTATATTTTTTGGAAATGTGTTACAGTTATTGTTGCGTTCGTTATCGACCGATATTCCAAACCATTCCATATCGCTGCATACTGCCGCGCGAACTTCCGGCACGGTCTCGCCTATCGTATCGGTAAATATGATTGCCGCAGGTTTACCGACAACCGCCAGGTATGCGCCCAGATATTTTTTAATCCGCCACAGGTACATATTCGCGGTAAGACCCATTGCTTCATTTTCGTTTTTACTTTCTTTTCTCTGCAATATATCTCTTATATCCGCGGATACGCCGGATAGTCCGAGCACGCCGCTGTTTTGGTTCAGAAGCGTTTCGACTTCCTTTCGGTTTCCGTCGAAATTGGCAAGCAGTTTCAATAATACCGAAGCCCCGATATCTCCGCACCTGGTACTCATAAGCAGTCCGACAAGAGGCGAATATCCCATCGTATTATCAACTGATTCACCATTTACTATGGCACACAGGCTCGCCCCGCCGCTTCCGAGATGACAGCTTACCGCGTTGAGCTTTTCAGGTTTTATTCCGAGCATTTTGGCCGCTTCCTGCGAAACATATTGATGACTCGTCCCGTGAAATCCATATTTATAAAAACCGAGTTCTTCACTCAATTGTTTCGGTATCGCGTATGTGCGGGCGTAATCGGGTATCGTCGAATGAAACGCCGTATCGAATATCATTACCTGCGGAAGCTCCGGATAAATTTTCCAGCATTCCTGAATCAGCGAAATGGAAGGCGGATTGTGAATCGGTGCAAGCTCTTTTATCCGTTCGATGTTTTTCATCACATCTTCGGTAACGATTGTATGAGTAGTAAAAACCCTGCCGCCGTGAACGACCCTGTGGCCTATGGCGTCCGGCTGGAAATTTTTTACGCCGGCCAAAATCTTCATTATTTCCCTGAACGCCGTCTGGTGGTCCCGCATCTCAGCGATGTATGTTTCAGTTTTGCCGCCTTGAGTATAAACTATCTGTGAAGCTTCGTTTGTCTTCGGTCCGACTCGTTGAGCTTCGCCGCTGACAATCTCGCTTTCGCCCGGCATTTCAATCAGCCTGTATTTCAGCGATGAACTGCCGCAGTTCAGAACCAGGATTTTCGTTTGTTTTTTCATTAAATCTCGTCGCTGCTCCAGCCAAATACAGGAATACCTATAAGACTGTGCACTATCGCGCTTGTTCCGTAAACCGCTTCGGTTATGTTGTCAATTTTTACACGTTCATTTTCCGTATGAGAACTGTCTTCGTCTCCGGGGCCGTATCCGATAACCGGAATTTTAAATTCATTCAGAATTACACTTCCCGAAGTCCCCATTCCCAGTCTTCCGAGTTTCCATTTCCCTGCTTCCGCCTTGCAGCCGGCAGCCTTCAGGGCACCTCTCGCCTTTTCCATCAGTTGACAGAAAGGATCGATAGACCACGCATTGGATATTTTCTTTACGACTATCGAATGACCGGTATAAAGTTTTTGGAATTCGGTTTTGACCGCAACATCTATCGCGACCGAACCGTTGTTTTTGGCGGCCATTACTGCTTCATGCTTCAACTGACTGGTTATATATCCCATATCTTCGGAAAGATTCATTCGTCTTTCGACAGTTATTGTCGCTTCCCGCAGGCCACGGTTCTCTTCTATAAAGGGTTTATTTACCTTCCAAGAGTCGAAATTTTCCCTTTCATTCTCCCTGCTTATAGTGTCGATATCGTTAAAAATCGAATCAGCTGCATCTCCTACTTTGAAAGGATTACTGCCGACAACTTTGACATCGAGTTCGACCCAACCATCGTGTCCATAATAAAGACCGAGTCCGGTTGTTTCTCCGAGAACGACATAATCAGCCTTGAGACCAAGTTGCGGAAGTGTTTTTTCCATCAGCCATTTCGTTCCGACGCTGCATCCGTTTTCTTCCGCGACTGTCGCGGCAACAATCAGATTGCCATTCAGTGGAAGCAGGCTTCTTTTCAGCAGACAGCCCGTAAACACATGAGCCGCCACTCCGGATTTGCAGTCGCTTGAACCGGAACCATAAAGATAATCGTCCTCAACTAACCCGGCCTTTTCATCGGGCGGCAAAACAGTATCAAGATGACTCAACAGCAAAACATTAGGTCCGGCACTTCTTCCCATAATAAGCCCGACAACGTTCCCGCATTCATCTCTGAAAACCCTGTCAAAACCAGCGTAGCTCATTCCCCTTTCGACAAACTCGGCTGCCTGTTTTTCATTAAGGCTTACACTCGGTATCGCTACAAGCTCTCTTGTAAACCCGATAGCTTCTTTCTTCAATCCGTTACTCTTTAATTTCAGTAATTGATACATTTTCATGCCCCTTAAAAAAGTTTCTTTCCATATTTACAATAAGCAACAACTGTGCCAATCTTTAATATTAGACATAAGCCCATATTAAACAATGACTTAAATTTAATATTTTAATCTTGACATTTTGCAAAACTATTTCATAATAGTATATATGTATTTCATTTTGAAAGATTTACCATGAAAGCTGACGACCTTGTTCTTCAGGAATTAATTGATTTTAAGGAGGGACGATTGAGTCTTCACGGTCGCCGCCTCGTCCTTCATGATATGCATTCTTTCGCTCAATTTAGAAAAGATTTGACAGATATGATAGGTTTTCAGGAGACAAGAAAGATTCTGACGCGATTTGGGTTTTTCTGGGGTCAGGCCGATGCCGCTGCACTAAAAAGAATATTCCAGTGGGAAGATACTATCGAACTTTTAAAAGCAGGCCCGCGACTGCACACTCTTCAGGGCGTTGTGAGGAGTGTCATTAAAAAGATTGAGCTTGACCGCCAAACCGGAAAATTCGAAATGGAATTGCTCTGGTACGACTCCGGCGAAGCGGAAGAACATCTTATTTCTATCGGTAAATCAGAACAGACCGTTTGCTGGATGCTCATTGGTTACGCAAGTGGTTTTGCTTCTTATTGTCTTTCAAAAGAAATATATTTTATGGAGCAAAAATGCCGCGCCAAAGGCGATATGATTTGTACCGCCATCGGCAAAGACAAAGATTCATGGGGTGATGAACTGAAAAACGTTCTTCCTCACTTTGAGTCGGAAGACATTAAAGGCAAAATTCAGCAGCTTACCGAACAACTCCGCCTCAAATCACGGGAACTTTCCGCGCAACGTAAACAGCTCGGCCTTCCTGAAAAGCCGATGAAATTACAGGCCGCTGAAGTCAGGAGCAAATCTTTTCAGGCCGTCCTCGAACTCGCCTCGCGCGCATCGATTTTCGATTCATCAATTCTCATCACCGGCGAAACAGGAACAGGAAAAGAAGTGCTCGCAAGGTATATTCACAACAATTCGCCCAGAGCGAAAAAAAACTTCATCGGAGTCAACTGCGGCGCCCTTCCGGAAACGCTGCTCGAAAGTGAACTCTTCGGCCATAAAGCAGGTTCTTTTACCGGAGCGACCAAAGACCGCATCGGCCTGTTTGAGCAGGCAGGCCAGGGCACGATTTTTCTCGATGAAATAACAGAAATCTCCACCAACACACAGGTCAAACTCCTTCGCGCACTTCAGGAACGTGAAATCTTCCGCGTCGGCGAAAGCACCCCTCGCAAAATCGATATCAGAATCATCGCCGCCAGCAACCAGAATATCGCCGAAGCAATAAAAACCGGCCGATTCAGGGAGGATTTATATTATCGACTGGCAGTAATCGAAATCCAGGTCCCGCCGCTGCGCAATCGCCAGGAGGACATTCTCCCGCTTGCCAGGTATTTCGTTAACGAATTTTCCAAAAAAATGAAAATCCCGAACCTTATTCTCGATGCATCCTGTCTTAACTATCTCCTGAATTATTCCTGGCCCGGAAATGTTCGAGAACTCGAAAACGCGATAGAACGCGCCGCTGTCTTCTCGGGCGAAGGCGTCATCTTCCCGGAAAATCTTCCCCCTGCGATTCTCAAATCGGTTTATATATCGCAAAACGCTTCAGACCTGCAAAGCAGAACGCTCGAACAAATCGAAAAAAATCACATCAATAATATTTTGAAAATGACAGGCGGAAATAAATCCCGCGCCGCAAAAATTCTCGGAATCAGTCCCGCTACCCTCTGGCGAAAATTAAAAACTTTTGACATCCAATAAAGTCCGGCACAACTGCCGCCGATGATTTTTTATGCACTTGACTAAAAAGCGTCTTTTCGCTATAGATTAGGCATCTTCCATATCGTGAAATTCTATATGGGCGGATTCACTAAAACTTAAAAGACCGACAGAAAATAATGCTGCATTATACAGAAAGAAAAAACAGAATACATATCATCACCCTCGACATCGTCCTGGCAGGCGATATCTTCGAAAGACTCTCGAGCTGCCCCGACACAGACTCGGCACAGCTAATAATGCCCGGCAGCGACAAAAACATCACGCCGGACGATATCCTGAAAATCGCCCGCGACACCACAGATTCGAAAATCCTGATTATGGATGTGCGAACCCATACAAAACCGAGACTCCAGCAGGCATACAGCGATATAGTAAGATTCAACCGGCCGGACCTGAACAATTACTGCCATACGGTCCTTATCGGCGACGGGCCGAGCGAATTCCTGCTGCAAAAAAAGGGAACAAACGCATTTCAAAATTATCTTGCAGATCTGAGAATCGATTACAGCCCCGCAGTTTTCTTCGCCAATCCATTCCTCTATTACACTCAGCAGGAAATTCAGGATATGATTTTGAACCACGGCAACGTCCTGCCGGAAAAAATCCCGCAAAGACTCGAAAAATATTTCAAAAAAGACCTGCCGATAAAAACTATTTATGAATATTTCAGCGCAGCCGACAAACATGGCGGCGCAAAATTAAGAAGAAGAAAGAAAAGACTCGAAAAACTGAAAAATATATATACCAAATTAATCGCCGAGGATTTCCCCGACGATAAGGACAAACTCGCCGCGGCCCTGACAAAACAAGGCTGCCCATTCCCCGGCGAACTCCTCAAACTCAATACCTATCCGTTCCATTTCGAAGAATGGATTTCAGACTTACTAAAATTCATTCCAAAAAATCTTTGATTCTTTTGATGATTTTTGAGGGGGTTCTGGTATAATGCCGAGTATTAAAAGGATTTTAATAAATGGCTTACAAAAGCATAATTACTTATTTGGATATCGTAAAACGAGAAGATATTAACCTCCAGCGGGGAATGAATTTCCGAATCAAACCTAATTATTCAATAATATTAATGAGCGTAAGACGCGGCGCTCCATACAAGGACAGTTGGCATCCAGACACCGGCTTACTCGAATATGAGGGTCACGATGAGCCAAGACGAGCAGGTAACAATCCAAAAAAGAAGGATCAGCCGTTAAAAAACCCGAGTGGTACGCTAACTGATAATGGAAAATTCTTTGAAGCTGTTATTGACTACAAAGAGAAAAAACGAAAACCTGAATTAGTTCAGGTATATGAAAAAATCTCATCTGGTATATGGTGCGATAGAGGAAAATATGAACTGATTGATGCCAAAATTGTTTCCGATGGCGGCAGAAAAGTTTGCAGATTTTTCCTAAGGCCTGCAAAAGCTATTTTTAAGAGAGAACCATTTCTTAAAGTAACTCGTGCGATTCCAACACAAGTTAAAGTTGAGGTTTGGAAACGAGACCAAGGAAAATGTGTTATTTGCGGCAAAAAAGATAATCTTCATTTTGACCATGATGTACCTTATTCCAAAGGCGGCAGCAGCATAACTGCAAAAAATGTTAGACTCCTTTGCGCAAGACACAACTTATCTAAATCTGATAAGATAATGTCTCTTGCCCCGTGGTTTACTGTTCTTGTAGGGTGATCCGATATGTAAACAACCATAATAAAACTGCCACGTCCGGAAGCCCCCAACTTCATGTTGAGGGTTAACCCCTTTTATTCATATTAAGTTTTTTATTGTCTCATTTATCAAGTTGCTTCTCAATAGCATTTATAATTTCCTCATAATACGTAGCGATATTCCTTGCTTCATTGGCATTTGAACATTCTTCGATAATGCACGGCTCTGATGTTACGCCAGTTTCCATATATTCTGCTGTGTCTAACCAAACTTCTTGTCTTGCTTGTAGTCCCTCGATAATTTGTCCGACCATCAGTCTTGGCAATTTTAATGTAACGATTCTATCTTTCATGATTCCCATATTTATAATCCGAGCTCACCATCTTCGATATTCGCAGCGGCCGCAAGGGCTAAAGCATTTTTAAGAATAAAACTTCCATAATTCTTAACAACTTCAATCAATGTTTCAGTACCCTGTTTTGTCCAATCTCCGTTTATACAAAGCAATCCTGCGAGTATATCCCAATCAATCTCATTATTCTTATCAGTTGCTTTGGCAACATAAGTTTGATACTCAGACCGAATCTCTTTTATATCAATATCTTCCATATTAAAATCCTTTCATTGGTTATGTTAAGGGGTGCTACTTATAAGTCGACTACCCTAAGGTAGCAATATATGAAACTTATCCGCTTTTGGTAAAACAATGGCCCTATCTCCCCTCTTTATCTTAATAAGCAAAAACGCACGAGGTTGTTTTTCTTTTAAAACTCTTAATATATCAAAAAACAAAGTTCCTTGTGTCTTATCTGCGAAACCGTGTGCTTTACCTAAAGAATTTTTTTTGCTAACGCCTGCGATACTAAACGGCTGACAGGGAAAGCCTGCAACAAGAATGTCATGATCAGGAATGTCAGCTTCATTAATTTTCGTAATATCACCGGCTGGCCATTCTCCAAAATTTTCGTGATATGTGATTTGGCATTGTCGGTCCCATTCTGATGAAAAGACACACTTTGCGCCACATTTTTCAAAGGCAAGTCGCATCCCGCCAATTCCGGCAAAAAGATCAATAAATGTAAGTTGTTTCTTTGATGGGCTAAGACTGAAAATGTGGCTATCAATTCGCTCAAGATAAATTTTGTCGCCGATTTGTAGGTTATGATAACGAGCAAATTTCTTTATCTCTGGTCTTCGCCTGAATAGTTTCTTGTCTTTTGGAATATCAGTTTTTATAGTCTTGTTTATACCAGATAAATTAAGAGTTAATTTTTTTAAGCCTTCGCCTTTCCTCTTGCTGGATGAGCCGAGAGCATCTCTGGGAATAAGACCACCAATCAATTTACCAACACGAATATTGCCCTGGGTTAGTAGTTCATGTGTAACATTAAGAACCGCTACATTCGTATTATTTGTGTTTTCTTTTGGTAAACAAATCACACAGAAAAACTCCATTCATTTATAATTTAAAATAATTCCTTGATACTGACTTTTAATGCCTTTGCGATTTTTTCAATGTTCTCCAGAGTGATATTTTTTTCGGCCCTCTCGATCATTCCAATATAAGTTCGATGAACACCCGCTCTATCTGCAAGTTCTTCCTGCGAAATATGTTGCTTAGTTCTCTCTTCTCTGATTTTTTGCCCAAATTTAATTAGAATTTGTTTTTTCATAAATATCGTTCCGAATATTGGTTGCAGTTTGGTTGTAGTATAGAGGCTTGCTAACTATCGTTCTACATACTATAGTTAGCATCTTTGGTTTGTTTCTGAACCCGTTTTTTGTATTTTCGCAGGTTCTCATTCAATAAAAACGTTCTGAACGGCTCATTCTTAAAGCATGGAAAATTCAAAGGTGCGTAATTCTCCTCGCCGGCCTGTAAAACAAACTTATCCCTCGCAAATGCCGCGATAATCCTGTTCTCGGGACTGTCAGGCAGGCGAAACGATACCGCCTTGCCGTTGGCAAGCTGATATTTGGCCAAACAAAAATAACCGTTTTTCTCGCGTTTAACGGTAACGCCGATATAGCCCGATGAGTTTTCGCGTATTATATTCAGCCCGATTTGTCTTTTCGTCAGAAAACGCAGGTTCTCGTTCAGTAAAAAACTCCTGAAAGGTTCATACTTAAAGCATGGAAAATTCAAAGGTGCATATTCCTCCTCCCCTGCCTGCAAAACAAACTTATCCCTCGCAAATGCCGCGATAATCCTGTTCTCGGGACTGTCAGGCAAACGGAACACTCGCCCTTTGCCGTTGGCCAGCTTAAAGTTGGCCAGACAAAAATAGCCGTCTTTTTTGCGATTAATGGAGACGCCGATATAGCCCGAAGTGTTTTTACATATTTTGTTAAGGCCGTTTTGCCTGTATGTTGCAAAACGCAGATTGCATCGGCGGTTATCGAGCGGGTCCCTGTTCTTATGGTCAACAATCTGACCATCCTTGGCATTCATTACGAAACGCGAAAGAAAAACATGCCTGCTCGGCTTTTTGCCGAAAACAATCGCAGGGCAGCGTCCGGCATGACACACTATTCCGATAATTCCCTTATTGTACTTTTTCGGAAACTCGATGTATTTATTAAAGATTCTCGAATAAATGTCCGGGTCAACTTTGACGATACTGCCTTTAATTTTGAACATCACGTAATCAACTTTTTTCTTTGGTAATGACATAATAGGACTCCGAGGAAAAATTAAGATTTAAGATTTAAAAATGAGAATTGAGATTTGTTTGAGTTAATAGTTTTCTAAATTGTTAACTAATCACTTAATTTGTATGGGTATTTTACCATATTTTAAATAAAAATCAAGTAAAATCTCCATTTTTTTGTAAAAAGGAGGGATTAGGATTTTTGGCATAAAATCTTTTACGCAAATTTACAATTTTACCTATTTTAACTAAAGATTTTCAAGCTGCCTTCCCGATAGACTGTATATCTTGCCTAACTTAACAAGTTAACAGGAAAAATTAGGAAATTTGAAATAACCGCATCTTATTTGGAGAATTGAGTTATGTTGAATGAAATTTTTCTGCAAAGGTATTTACAAGCGTTACTTACAGGCGATCGTCGAAGTTGCAGAGAGGTTATAGAGGATGTTTTGCATAACAATAATGCGTCCATAGTTGGGGTTTACAGTGAGGTAATCTGGCCTATGATGCTTGAAATTGAGAAGTTATCTCGTTCTGACACAATAACATCGGTTCAGGAGCATTTGGCAACACGGATAAACCGCACAATAATAGACCAGCTTCAGAACAAGCTGCCTAAATTGCCGCAGAATGAGAAAAAGGTGGTTATCTGCAGTTCTCTAAAGGAGATAAGCGAGCTTGGCGGTCAGATGATTACGGATATGTTTGAAAGTGCCGGCTGGGATGTGAGGTTCATCGGCGGCGGGCTAACTAATGATGACATATTGTCTTATATACACGAGTTTAGTCCTGAGGTTCTTGTAATTTACGGAACGGACCCGACGGAGACGCCGGAAGTCCGCAAGATAATCGACAGGATAAGAGGGATAAACGCCTGGCCGGATATGAAAATAATGCTGTGCGGCGGGGTTTTCGGCAGAGCCGAGGGCCTTTGGGAAGAAATCGGGGCAAACCTTTACGCTGAAACACCCGCGGAGGCGGTCGAAGCGGCTACAAGTGAAAAGCCTGTTATAGAGCCAGTAAGAACGATAAATCGCAGAAAGAGAAAATACGAGCTGTGTGCCAAAGGCGGTGTGCATAAAAAATAGGACAATACTTTCTTTTTTGCGTTAATTTCGCTAGGGGGCAAATCCGCTGCAAAGCAGCGGATTTTTTTTGAGATTTTTCGGGATTTGGCGGCAAAGCTGTGTTTTACGCAGGGCTTGAGTTTGCCAATGTAAAACTGTATAATATAGAAAGCACGGGTAATTAAGCAGGAATCGCGGAAAAAGGAAAATGACACAGGGGAATTTGCATATCAAAAGTTCATTGCCGAGTTCGGCAATATATAAAACTCCAATAATAAGAACGCTGGCCATTCTGATAATATTTGCGGGAGTTTTATCGGCTGCGGAGGATTGCAACTGCGAAAAACCGGCGTCAACGAATACTATCGAAAGCAAACTTACAGACCCCAATGAAATTTACAAAGGTTTCGAGCTGGGCAGCGAAAAAGTCAAAGTTATCGTCAATCTTAAAAAACCGGAAATGCTGGTCAGGAAAACTGTCAACTGGCAATCGAAAGATTCGCTAAAGCGGCTGCACGGTGAAGTAAGAAATCGCCAGGATAAACTAATCGGGACTTTCAGGGCAAAGGAATTCGGGCTTCGTCATCGTTTTGAAAATCAGGCTGGTTTCTCCTGCGAAGTTACGCCTGAAGCGCTGGATAAATTATTAAACGACCCGAACGTCGAGTCGATAGAGCCGGTGTTTATTCTCGAAAAACATCTGGCGCAGGGCATACCGCTGATAAACGGCACGGTGTACCGCTCGACATATAACGGTCAGGGCACGGCAATCGCAATTTGCGATACCGGAGTCGATTATACTCATCCGATGCTGGGCGGGGGCGGATTTCCGAACGGTAAAATTATAGGCGGATACGATTTCGGCGACGACGATTCCGACCCGTTTCCAACAGACGCACACGGGACGTGCTGTGCCGGTATCGCGGCGGGAGATATCGGCAGCGTAGGCGATTATATCGGAGGCGTCGCTTACGGCGCTAAAATTTATGCGATGAAAGTAGAAGACAGCTCCGGCTATATTTACAATGACAGCATAATCGCGGCGTGGAACTGGTGCGTGAGCCATAAAAACGATAATCCATCGTATCCTATTCTGGTAATCAGTGTCAGTCTGGGCGGCGGACGATACTACAGCACGTGCGACGGCTCGAACAGTTCGCTGGCGACCGCTGCGAATAATGCCGTCGCGGCAGGGATTACGATTCTCGTATCTTCGGGCAACGACGGCTACTGCGATTCGATAGCAAGTCCGGCGTGTCTGAGTAATACAATTTCGGTAGGCGCTGTTTATGACGCGGCGTTCGGAATATACCAGCCCTGCGTCAGTTCGGCATCATGCGCGACCAAATATTCAACAGCCGGATGTACTACCGGATGGTACTGTATCGACACAACGGCGGCGGACAAGGTAACATCTTATTCGAACACCGCTTCGTTTCTGGATATACTTGCGCCTTCAAACAAGGCTTATACTACGGATATGGTCGGTTCGGCCGGCTATTCGAGCGGCGATTATTATTCATCTTTCGGCGGAACGTCAACGGCGTGTCCTTATTCGGCGGGTGCGGCGGCGTGTCTGCAATCGGCCGCTAAAGTAATTACGGGAAATTATCTAACGCCGAGCCAGGTTAAATCCATCCTGATTTCAACGGGCAATAATGTAACCGACACAAAGATTTCAATTACCAAGCCGCGCATCAATCTGGGCAACGCAATTGAAAGCATAGATATAACTCCGAATCCCTGCGAAGAAGTTATGATAGGAACGGGAACGTCGAGCTGGGGCTTTCCAATGTACACCTATTATCACGACAGCAGAACACAGGTGATATATCAGGCAAGCGAAATCGGCTCTGCGGGCAGCATCACAAGCCTTGCGCTTTATGTAACAACTATACCCGGGCAGGTGATGAACAACTGGACAATTCGAATGAAACAAACAACGCTGAATACTTACAGCAGCTGTTCGTTTGATTCGACGGGCTGGACGACAGTTTATCAGGCTAATGAATCGCAGGGCGGGACGGGATGGCGGACTTTTACTTTTTCGACACCATTTCTATATAACGGGACAG
This sequence comes from Phycisphaerae bacterium, assembly GCA_041652575.1. Lineage (NCBI taxonomy): Bacteria > Pseudomonadati > Planctomycetota > Phycisphaerae > Phycisphaerae bacterium. The sequence goes on from JBAZHC010000006.1 coordinate 166,323, forward strand.
ATAATCTGATGGTCGATTTCAGCCATAATAACAGTTCCTATACCACCAACGGCTATTGCAGATATTCGACGCCCGGCGGGACCAGGAGCGTTTACGCGTTTTCCGACAGCGTTTACGGCGACCCGCTGAACTGGTCCGGAAGCACTTTGCCGAGGACGTATTGCGGGACTTATGTGCCGAATGTTCTGTTTACGGTTTGCCCACCGACGATTGCCGCACCGGTTCTCGGCGCAGAACCAAATATAACGGCGGGACTTTGCAATACAATTTCCTGGGGCACGGTTTCCGCCGCTGATAATTATTACGCACAATGCTCGGCCGACCCATGCTTTTCTGTAATCGACAGCAACAGCGGCTGGATAACGGCGACAAGTTACCAATTCTGCAATCTCGACATTGGTCAGCAATACTGGTACCGAGCTAAAGCCAGAAATACTTCATTGGATATCGAAGGCGAATGGTCAAATACGGTTTCGTCGCGTCAGTGCGGCACGCCGGGAGATTTCGAGCCAGACTGCGATGTGGACTGGGCCGACCTTGCGGTATTGGGCGAACAATGGCTTCAATCGCCGGGCACACCATCGGCGGATATATGGCCGCCGCCAGCGGGCGACGGTATAGTCAATTTCTTCGACCTTGCCGAACTGGCAAACCACTGGATGCAGTATTAAACATATCAAAATTGTCAAATCCAACGAACTGCCTTGACCGCAACGGGCCAGAAAGTATAATCAGGTATCTTCGAAAGGAACAAAAGATGTTTTTTATAGGTTACGACGCAGGCAGTTCATCGGTAAAGGCATCGCTTCTTGACGGGCAGAGCGGAAAAATTATCGCTTCGGCGACAAGCCCGAAAAAAGAGCTTGAAATTATCGCGGCCAAAGCCGGCTGGGCCGAACAGAATCCGGAAATATGGTGGGAGAATATAAAAAAGGCGACGGCGGAACTACTGGCGGCTTCAAAAGTAAATCCGGCAGATATAAAAGCTATCGGAATTTCGTACCAGATGCACGGACTTGTGCTGGTCGATAAAAATAAACAACTGCTGCGCGACGCGATTATCTGGTGCGACAGCAGAGCGGTTCCAATCGGAGAAAAAGCGGCAAAAGAAATCGGCGAACAAAAATGCCTGCAGACACTTCTTAATCTGCCGGGGAATTTTACGGCGACGAGACTGAAATGGATAAAAGATAACCAGCCGGATATTTATAAAAAAATATTCAAGGCGATACTGCCCGGCGAATATATCGCGATGAAGATGAGCGACAGGATAGTAACCACGCCGGGAGGTCTTTCCGAACATATTATGTGGGATGCCAGTAAAGGCGGGCCGGCGGATATTATGCTGGACTACTTCGGATTCGAAAAAGATTTTTACGCGGAGGTGCTGCCGAGTTTTTCAGAACAGGGCGAACTGACGGCAAAAGCAGCAGATGAACTCGGATTAAAAGCGGGTACGAAAATTACATACCGCGGAGGCGACCAGCCGAATAACGCACTTTCATTAAATGTTCTTAATCCCGGCGAAATAGCGGCAACTGCGGGAACGAGCGGTGTCGTTTACGGAATTACAGACAAGCCGGTGTACGACGGCAAATCACGGGTTAATACTTTTGTTAATGTAAATTACAGCAAGACCGCACCGAGATACGGCGTATTGCTTTGCGTAAGCGGAACGGGAATTTTGAACAGCTGGCTTCGAAAAAATGTTGCAGATAATATCGACTATCACGCGATGAATGAACTTGCCGCCAAGGCGCCAATCGGCAGTGACGGGCTTGTGATACTGCCATTCGGCAACGGGGCCGAAAGGACGCTTGAAAATAAAGATTTCGGCGCACAAATCAGCGGCCTGAGATTCAACACACATACCAAGCAGCATTTACTGCGGGCAGGTCAGGAAGGCATTGTATTCGCATTGAATTTCGGCCTGCAGATAATGCACGGTATCGGCGTAAAGGTCAGTAAGGTTCGGGCGGGAGACGCGAATATGTTTTTGAGTCCGCTGTTCGGCAAGGCGTTCGCGTGCGTTACGGACGCGGTGGTTGAACTTTATAATACAGACGGTTCTGCAGGTGCAGCAAGAGGCGCAGGAATCGGACTCGGCTTTTATAAGGATTTTTCACAGGCTTTCGCGGGACTGAAAAGCACAAGAACCATAGAGCCTGACAAAAAATTATCGCAGCAATATAAAGAAGCTTATGAAAACTGGCTTGATGCAATGAAAAAGATAACAGGTTAGCAGATGGATAAAGCTAAATTTACCGGCGATAAAAAAGCCCCGATGAAAACATTTCTGGCCGGGCCTGAACGAAGGTTCATAGACAGCAACATCGCCAAACTTCCATCGTGGCTGCAGGGTTATCACTTAACGCTTATGACTATTATATGGTCTGGCGGCCTTATAGGATTCGGGTATCTGGCAAAAAATAATATTCACTGGCTCTGGCTTTCGTCTTTGATACTCGTTCTGCAGTGGTTCACGGATTGTTTCGACGGTGCTTTGGGGCGGCACAGAGATACCGGCATTCCAAAATGGGGATTTTATATGGACCATTTGCTGGATTTTATTTTTATGGCCTGCGTTTTTATCGGCTATTCTTTTTTGCTGGAAGGAATTTATAAAGAAATCATCCTGCTGCTGATTGGCGTATTCGGAACATTTATGGCAAGCTCGTTTCTGGCGTTCGGCGCCACCGGCGAATTCAGGATAACATATTTCGGCACCGGGCCGACCGAAGTTCGAATATGGTTTCTTGCGCTTAATACCGCATTGATTTTTTGCGGCACTAAATGGATTGAAAAATTTCTGCCGTATATTCTTGGAATCTCGCTTATCGTTCTGGTTGCGGTGATTTACCGTACACAGAAACACATCTGGGAAATCGATATGCAGGACAAGGCTAACCGAGGCCGTTGAAGTCATTCGCCGATGATTTTAACCAGCAGGCGTTTTCTGCGTTTGCCATCGAATTCGCCGTAAAAAATCTGTTCCCACGGACCGAAATCTAATTTGCCGTTCGTAATCGCAACGACAACCTCCCTGCCCATAACCTGACGCTTTAAATGAGCATCGGCATTATCTTCGGCGCCGTTGTGATGATATTGCGAATAGGGTTTTTCAGGGGCGAGCTTTTCGAGCCAGGTTTCAAAGTCCTGATGAAGGCCCCTTTCATCATCGTTAATAAAAACACTTGCCGTAATGTGCATCGCATTTACAAGACACAGGCCTTCTTTTATGCCGCTCTCCGACAGACAATTTTCCACTTCCGAAGTAATGTTGATAAACTGCCTACGAGTCGGTGTATTAAAATAAAGTTCCTTTTTGAAGCTTTTCATAACTTTTCCCTTTTAATCGCTGATTACACAGATTTCAATGATGATAAAAAGTAAGGATTAATTTTCGCGCGTTTTTCCGTACTTCCTTGTTTCCTTATATCTATACTTCCTTTAACAATTTTTTATAAACTTCTTCGATTTTATCGACCATTGTTTTCGGCGAAAATTTTTCTTTGACGAATTCCCTGCCGGCGACACCGAGTTTTGTCCGCAAATTTTCGTTCGCAATCAATTCCGCACAAACCTCTGTTAACTGCCGGACATTCTCAGGTTCGACAAGTCTGCCGGTGTCGGGGTTAACAACTTCGTTTGCGCCGTCGATGTCGAAACTTATCGCAGGTTTGCCGCACAGCATCGCCTGGGGCAGGACTCTGGCCAAACCTTCACGCAGCGAACAATGCACGAGAATATCCGAAGCCTGAATCGCAAGCGGTATGTCCGAAGGAGGCAAAAGGCCGGTAAATCTGAATTTATCGGCAAGGCCCGAATCGGCAATCTGCTTTTGCATCAGGTATCTCAAAACTCCGTCGCCTACGAAAAGCCAGACGCAATTTTCAAATCTTTTCGAAAGCTCATACGCAGATTCGACTATGTAATTATGCCCCTTGAGGTGAAACAATCTCGCGATAGTTACAAAAACAATCGTGTCATTCGGTATATCATATTTTTTTCGGAAATCATTCCGCTGTTGGGTTGTAACAGGATTTAAAAATGGTTCTTCCTCTATAGCCGAATAGGCGGTTGTATATTGCTCAGGTTTGCCGATGCCCGCGGCAAGGGATTTTTGCGTCATCGCGTCAGCCACACAGATAAACGCATCTGTTTTTTTCGCAGCGGCTCTTTCGACAGCGATATAAAATTTGTTCAATAATGGATTTTGGTATTCGTGGAATGAAAGGCCGTGAACGCCGTGAACGGTTTTGAGTTTTAAGTTTTGAGTTTTGAGTTGAGCGGCAGCGAAGCGGCCTAAAATACCTGCTTTGGCTGAGTGGGTGTGAACAATGTCAGGCTGAATTTGGGCTAATATTTTTTTTAACTGATAATACGCGGGGATATCGTAAATCGGATTTATTTGTCTGCGCAGCGAATCAATTACAATCGTTTTATATTTTTGATTTTTTGTCTGCCTAAAAAGTTCGCCTTCGGGGCCGAGCGCGGGGCCTGTAATTAAAGTTACATCGTGTCCGCGGTCGGCAAGGCCTTTACAGGTGATTAAAGTGTTCTCCTGCGCTCCGCCGAGAATCAAACGAGTTATAATATGCACTATAACCATAGAACACAGAACATAGAACACAGAACGCAGAATATAAAATACGGCATAAAAATAACCCTCAAATATCAGACCTTATTGCATTCGAATATCCCATAAGAATTTTACTTACTTCTTCAAGTTGAATAAGTTGTTCCTTAGTATCACTATATCCTAAATCTTTAGCAAGAATCAAATAATAACGGCATTCTTCCAGAGAACTTTGGGAAACTCCTAAAAAATATGTTTTCTCCGCCTTACTCCTTTTTCTAAATCCCTCCGCGATATTAGCAGGAATTGAAACTGCCGCTCTTCGAAACTGTGAGATTAATCCATATATCTCAGAGTTTGGGAATTTTTCACTTAGACGATAAGCGGATAAGACGAATTTATGAGCTTTTTGCCACACAATTAAATCAGTAAATTTCTTCGCTTTTTCCATGACTTGGCCCTTTCAAATCTTTGAAATAAATTCTTAATTCCCAAAATCTTCCGAGTTCCGAGTCCTGATTTCTGAGTTCTTTAGTATTTTATCCACATAAGGCACAGGCCGTTTGCCGGGGCGATAGGGCCGGCGGCGGTACGTTTTTTCGCTTCGATAATTTCATCTATTTTTTCCGGCTGCCATCGGCCGCGGCCGATTTCGACGAGCGTGCCGACAATATTTCTTACCATATTATACAGGAAACCGTCCGCTTCGACATCTATGTATATCCACTGCTGGTTTTGCGTAACCTCGCATTGCAAAATCGTCCGTACAGAACTGCTGCGCTTATCGCAGGCGGTAGCGAAAGATTTGAAATCTTTTTCGCCGACGAATTTATGCGCCGCGGTGTTCATAGCCTCGACATTCAGGCTGCCCGGCCTGTGCCAGCAATGATTTATCTGCATTACGGGACGGCTTCTGCCGGTGTAAATCGAATAACGATACAATTTGCTTTTTGTATATTTGATTGCGTCGAAGTCGTCCGGCACATCAACGGCTTCGGTAACAACGATTTGTTTCGGCAGATACATACTTATCGCTTTCGCGAGGCGGCCGGTTGGAATCGGAGTGTCGAGCCTGACATTAGCGACCTGGCCGAGAGCGCTTACGCCGGCGTCGGTTCGGCTCGAACCATTGACTTCGACATTATCGCAGCAGACAAGATTTTCAATTGCCGAGATAAGTTCGGCTTCGATGGTTTTGCGGTCAGGCTGCTTCTGCCAGCCGCTGTAGCGACTACCATCATACTGAATAGTTAATTTGATGTTTCTTAACGCCATTTTTAGCCACAGATTACACGGATTATACTGATTTTTTAACCACGAATTAACACTATAGTTAAAAATAGATTATTTGAATTATTCTACTTTGTCTCCATAAAAATGAAAGAAAGAGCTAATATTTCCTATTCCATCGTTTGATGGATCCACAAAATAAATTAATTTCTTCAAAGATTTATTACAATCCAAAAGCCACCAAGAAATATTTTTAGTCTTATCACTCAAATCAGAATGCTGTAAAAAGAAAACACGTTTAGTGTCTATTTGATAATTGTCCATAGAAAGTTGTTCGGAAATTGCTCCTGCGACCAAATCAGGAATAGCCAATAAATCCTCTATTTGATTTTTGCCATTATCACACCGAGAAGTTCCAATACGACAATGTCCAAGATCATGCTCTAGGTAGGTACTACAAATCCAGTCGAAAAGCTTTGTGATTTCACATACACGCTCATTATTTGCAACAATATCATCTTCATCCGTAAACCAAATAATATTTTGTTTTTCTTTGCTTAAACCAGCTATAATAAAGCTTATAAAATGAATTATTAAAAAAGCTTTTTCTAAAACTTTCCTTTTCCATTTTTTAAACATATGGAAAGCAGGATTAGACAAATCGAGCAGTCCTTTATCAGAAGGGCATAACACACTTTTCTTATTGACAGCTACAGTAAAAGATAAACCTTTTAAATCATTTGCAGCTTCCAATAAAGGTATTAACGCCTTCTTTCTTTGAATATCACCTAAGCTTTTGAATGCTATGCGCCTTGTATCTGAAAAACAAATTTTTCTTACTTCCAACCTCTTTGGTTCAAACATAGTCCATGATTCAAGGCTGGTTAATAAAAAAGAATAGACCACATAAGGGGATTTCGATGATTCACCGCTATAATCTGAACAAATTAACAATGTACTTGAATTATCAAAATCAGGGAAACTATTTACGTGTTTTTTTGCTAAATCAACAAAGTCGGCATTCCAGCCATTGAAAATTGTTTTTGAAAAAGTGCTTACATTTTGCCAACTCATCATTTTACCACGAAATAATATAAAAAAAGCCCTGAAATTTATCAGGGCCTATTGTAATCTTAAATAAGTTAATATGCAAACGACAGGAAAACTCTAAAGATTGAGATTGCTTCGCCCGCCAAAGGCGAGGCTCGCAATGATTTTATGAAAGCGTGTGTCTCCTCTTGCGGTTAAAATGCCGCATGAGAAAACCTAATTCAGCGACCACAAGTCGCAGAAAGGAGACACACATGGAAATTATATCAATGGATTCGCAT